>NZ_CP007203.1:2062287-2097500 GCF_000340565.2 Nodularia spumigena CCY9414 | reverse complement strand
CTGGAAAAACTGGACATTGGTAATTACAATATTACCAACAACACCATCCTGGAATTTGAATTCCAAAGCAGCAAACGAGGAGAAATTCACGGAATTGGTTTTGATACTGACAATGATGTCATCAATAACCCTGGAAACTTATTCCAACTTAGTGGAACTCAAAATTGGGGACTGAATAACTTTAAAAACTATAGCACTGGTTCTGGTTGGCAATCTTACAGTATTACCGTAGGAGATTACTTCACGGGCAATTTCAACTACCTCACCTTTGCCAATGACCATGATGTAGCCTCACCTGATAGTAATGGTCAGTTCCGCAATATCCAACTCTATGAAAATCAAAACGTTAGCGTCAACATCAACGGTAGTAGCAACGAATACGCTCTTTCCGCCGCCTCCCAAGATGTCACAGATGAATTCACCATCTCTGCTGATAAAACTCAACTAGGACTATCCGGTAACACCTGGAAAAAACTCGACATTGGTGGCTACAATATTACCAACAACACCATCCTGGAATTTGAATTCCAAAGCAGCAAACGAGGAGAAATTCACGGTATTGGTTTTGATACTGACAATGATGTCATCAATAACCCCCAAAACTTATTCCAACTTAGTGGAACTCAAAATTGGGGACTGAATAACTTTAAAAACTATAGCACTGGTTCTGGTTGGCAATCTTACAGTATTACCGTAGGAGATTACTTCACCGGAGATTTCAACTACCTCACCTTTGCCAATGACCATGATGTAGCCTCACCTGATAGTAATGGTCAGTTCCGCAATATCCAACTCTACGAGAATCAGAATAACAACCTCAGCGTCAATATCAACGGTAGTAGCAACGAATACGCTCTTTCCGCCGCATCTCAAAATGTCACAGATGAATTCACCATCTCGGCTGATAAAACTCAACTAGGACTATCCGGTAACACCTGGAAAAAACTGGACATTGGTGGCTACAATATTACCAACAACACCATCCTGGAATTTGAATTCCAAAGCAGCAAACGAGGAGAAATTCACGGTATTGGTTTTGATACTGACAATGATGTACTCAATAACCCCCAAAACTTATTCCAACTTAGTGGAACTCAAAATTGGGGACTAAATAACTTTAAAAACTATAGCACTGGTTCTGGTTGGCAATCTTACAGTATTACCGTAGGAGATTACTTCACGGGCAATTTCAACTACCTCACCTTTGCCAATGACCATGATGTAGCCTCACCTGATAGTAATGGTCAGTTCCGCAATATCCAACTTTATGAGAAGACCATCAGCGTCAATATCAACGGTAGTAGCAACGAATACGCTCTTTCCGCCGCATCTCAAAATGTCACAGATGAATTCACTATCTCTGCTGATAAAACTCAACTAGGACTATCCGGTAACACCTGGAAAAAACTGGACATTGGTGGCTACAATATTACCAACAACACCATCCTGGAATTTGAATTCCAAAGCAGCAAACGAGGAGAAATTCACGGTATTGGTTTTGATAATGACGATAATGTCATCAATAACCCCCAAAACTTATTCCAACTCAGTGGAACTCAAAATTGGGGACTCGATGACTTTAAAAACTATAGCACTGGTTCTGGTTGGCAATCTTATGGTATTAAAGTAGGAGATTACTTCACGGGCAATTTCAACTACCTCACCTTTGCCAATGACCATGATGTAGCCTCACCTGATAGTAATGGTCAGTTCCGCAATATCCAACTCTACGAGAATAAAAACCTCAGCGTCAACATCAACGGTAATAGCAACGAATACGCTCTTTCCGCCGCCTCCCAAGATGTCACAGATGAATTCACCATCTCGGCTGATAAAACTCAACTAGGACTATCCGGTAACACCTGGAAAAAACTGGACATTGGTAATTACAATATTACCAACAACACCATCCTGGAATTTGAATTCCAAAGCAGCAAACGAGGAGAAATTCACGGAATTGGTTTTGATACTGACAATGATGTCATCAATAACCCCCAAAACTTATTCCAACTTAGTGGAACTCAAAATTGGGGACTCGATGACTTTAAAAACTATAGCACTGGTTCTGGTTGGCAATCTTATGGTATTAAAGTAGGAGATTACTTCACGGGCAATTTCAACTATCTCACCTTTGCCAATGACCATGATGTAGCCTCACCTGATAGTAATGGTCTGTTCCGCAATATCCAACTTTATGAGGCATCATGAGCTATTTTAGCCTGGTACTGATAGCATAGCTGTCTCTGTGGTGGGTTACGGTGTATGAATTATTGGTTTGAAAAAATCATGTCGTAGCGCCTAACTCACCCTACTCGAACCAACCCCGAATTACTGTAATATTTCTGCCCTGGGGACTAATGGCAATTTCTGTGGTGCTTCTCTCACTCATAGGTGGGACATCAGCACGGCGGTCAAAAATCACTAACCAACCTGTTTACTCCACGAGATTCCACACCGGATACTGAGTTAGACTGGTCTGCACCGCAGATTTCATATCGATAATTATTCCTTGCTAGTGCCGGACTGACTGTAAGTACAATCGCAACGATTGCAATCAAGATTATCTTGTTTATGTAATTGAAACGATTCATTGATATCCTGTTTACTTGAATGGTCTTCTTGAAACAGCAACTTAATAATTTGAATATCTGAACAGTTATTAAGTTACTTTTCCTTGTCCTTTAATCTATAGATTTCTGTAAGATGGGACACTTGAAAATATAGCAGGTTTTCACTCATTACGTCTGGATAAACTTTTGTACACCCTCTATTAATTGGTCAATTTCTGATTCTAGAGTTAAGTAATGGACGGTGGCGCGGATACAGTCAGGATCGGCAATTGTCCGCGTTAATATTCTTTGTGTTTCTAAGAATTGCACTAATTTGAAATGGACTCCCGATTTTGGCTGATTGAGTTGGAAGGAAACTATCCCGCTTTCGGGTGGAGAGGTTCGCAGAGGTTGAACGCCGGGTAATGTCCCCAATTGTTGCCAAAGATACTCACTGTTACGGCAGATTTGCTGATAACGTTCTTGTGCGGTTCCCCATTGCTGATGAATGGCGATCGCCTGTGTTAAACCAACATACAATGGAGTCGCGGATGTTGATACTTCATATCTTCGTCCATCAGGTTGCCAATTCACTGGTTTACCTTGACTATCTACCACAATCCCACGTAAGCCGATAAATGTAGGCTGTAATTTTTCTCTGGCTTCGGGACGGACGAATAAACCACCTACACCCGCAGGACCACATAACCATTTGTGTCCTGTGAAGGCATAAAAATCTGCCCCCAATTCGGTTAAATTTAAAGGTAATAATCCCACAGACTGGGCTGCATCTACGAGAACTAATGAATTATTAGCTCTGCATACTTCAACAATTTTGTCAAGTGGTAAAACTTGTCCTGTGTTCCAAAAGACATGACTTAAAATTACTAGGCGAGTATTGGGGCGTAAGTGTTGAGCAATGACTGTGACGGGATCGCCTGTATTTAAAGTTTCTTGCAGGGGACAGGTGGTAACTTCTACAGCAAATCTGCGGGCGATTTCCTGGGATGCAGCAATTACTCCTGGGTGTTCACAGTCTGAAAGTAGCATATGGTCGCCAGCGCGCCAGTCAATCCCCCACATGGCAATATTGCAGCCAACTGTAACATCTTCTGTTAGGGTAATGCTTTCTTGTGGTGCTTGCAACTGGGAGGCGATCGCATCTCTGAGATTTTCCTTGGCTTGAGAAACTTTGGCGTAGGCTTCATTCCCAAAAGGGCCACTGTGTTGGATGTCAGCTTGAGTTTGCGTAATGGCATCCATCGCCCCTTGAGCCATCGGCCCTTGTCCGCCATAATTAAAATAAGTCTTATTCCCTAAAGCGGGAAATTGGGCGCGATGTTGATGTAATTTAGTTTTTGCAGCCGAAATATTAGTCATAAATCTTCAAAATACCTATCTTTTCACTTTTCTAGTTTCTCACTGTCCCACGGAATCAGGAATAAGTTGGATGAAACGAACCACAGAGGACACAGAGTACGCTGAGTTATGAGGGTTTGGGAGGTCTTTTGCGTAAGTTATGTGAGTTAGAGGGTATATTTTGATTTACAGCCAGTTTCGCTGTCTGGAACATGACCAGTTTTCTCTAATTCTTGTTAACTTAAAGGAATGTTAATCAATGCTGAACACCTACTGCAATATCAACGCTGTAAACGCCGACCTGTCTTAGATGCTCACGGCGATAAACCTCAGCGTGATGCGCCCAATGAGTTGCTACTCAAATTACAACAAGATAAAATCGCTCATCGTAAGAGTATTTTGGCAGAGTTGGGTTATTATCACAAACCAAATTACTCACGGGGTGACTGGGACGCAGGTCACGCGGCGACTTTAGAATTGATGCAGCATGGAGTTGAGTATATTTATCGCGGTGTGCTGTTAGCCAATTACCAAAATTTGGCAGATCCGGAAAATCAAGATATTTCCCCATCTTTAGAATACACTCTCCTCAGTCGCCCTGATTTACTGGTAAAACAGCGAGGACAGTCCCGGTTTGGCGATTGGATGTATGTACCAACAAATATCGAATTGGGTAAGCGTCCTAAGCAAGAATATCAAGTTGTGGTGGCGTTTCACGCTCAAGTATTGGCACAGGTGCAGGAAATTACGCCGGAAATAGCTTGGCTGCTGTTGCGTACCAAAGACAGGGAGTATGCAGTGGATTTATCCAAATGGATACCAAAAATGCAGAGCATTTTGTGGGAGTTTATCCAAGCATTAGAGTTACCAGAACCACCAGAAGTATTTATTTCTCGTCAGAAGTGCAATCTTTGCCATTGGTATAATCAATGTTATGCGATCGCGCAATCACAGCAACATCTTTCTTTGTTACCAGGAGTCACACCTGTTCGCTACGAACAACTCCAAGCTCTATCTATCAACACTGTGGAATCTCTCGCTCATACCAGTCCTCTCACCTTGGAAAACCTTCCTGGTTTCACCAGCTTAGTCGCACCCAAGTTGATTGTACAAGCGCAATCTGTACTGCAAAGACGGCCATTTATTTTACCTGATTCGTTACCAACTGAGGATCTGACATTTACGGCTCCTGTAGAGCTTTATTTTGATATTGAAGCACAACCAGATTTGGATTTAGATTATCTTTTGGGAATTTTGGTTGTTGATAAGCAAGAAAATACAGAAAAGTTTTATTCGTTTCTAGCAGAGAAACCAGAAGAGGAAGCATTAATTTGGCAGCAATTTCTAGATTTGGTTTGGCAATATCCTGATGCGCCAATTTATCATTTTTGTGTGTATGAAGTTGATACAGTTAAAAGGTTAGCGAAACTTTACAGCAC
Organism: Nodularia spumigena CCY9414; assembly: GCF_000340565.2. NCBI lineage: Bacteria > Bacillati > Cyanobacteriota > Cyanophyceae > Nostocales > Nodulariaceae > Nodularia > Nodularia spumigena. Next base: position 2,092,153 of record NZ_CP007203.1, on the reverse strand, counting down.
TCCCAATTCTTCGGTGCGTCCTGTATTAAATCGTTTTGTGGATGTATATGAACAATTAACTAAAAGCGTCGCTTTACCTATAGAAAGTTATGCCCTGAAAGCCATTGCTCGCTGGTTGGGCTTTGAGTGGCGGGAAAAAGAAGCTAGTGGTGCTAAGTGTATTTACTGGTATGACCAGTGGCTAGAAACAGGCGATCGCACTTTGCTGGATATTATTCAAAGTTACAACGAAGATGATTGTCGCGCTACCCGGAGTGTGAAGGATTGGCTGGTGCAATTTGTGGAAAATGAATCTAGTTGGCGACTGTTTTGATTTTTCAAGGTTATCACCTTTAAAACACAGTCTTATTACATCAATCACAGCATCATTAGTTTGACTATTTTTGGTTAACCAAAACGCTTTTCTGTTGAGGCATCAATTGTTTGCCAAATTTGGCGTAAAGAGCCGGAATAACCAATAAAGTCAAAGCTGTAGAAGTAAATAAACCACCCAAAACTACAATTGCTAAGGGTTGCAGAATTTCATTTCCAGCGCCACTGGCGATCGCCAAAGGCAGCATCCCCAGCGCAGAAGTGAGTGCGGTCATCAGGATAGCATTAACTCGCTCTAGAGAACCTTTAACAATCACATCTTTAAGAGGCATTCCCTGAGCAAACTTATTGTTATAGTTGTCTACCAACAACAAACCATTGCGGACAGCAACACCAAATAGGGTAATGAATCCAATCAAAGAGGCGATCGACATCACACCGCCACTCAAAGCAATGGAGATAATACCACCCACCAAAGCCAAAGGCAGATTGAGCATGATGGCGATTGTCGCGGGGAGGGATTTAACAGAGAAGAACATCAACACCGCAATGGCGATCGCTGCCAAGATACTAAATACCAGGAGATTATTACTAGCACGCTGCTCCGATTCAAACTGTCCACCGTATTGGATGAAATAGCCATTGGGGAGTTTGATTTTCTGTTGAATTTGGGATTGAATATCGCCAACGACACTGCCCAAATCGCGCTCGGCCACATTTGCCGAAACAACAATTAGCCGTGACACATCTTCCCGATTTACAACATTTGCTCCCATACCGTACTCTACTTTAGCAACCACACCCAATTGGATAGTTTGCCCAGTAGGGGTAGTGATGGGAATAGCGCGAATGGCATCTAAACTATTGCGGGCTTTCTCCGTCAAGGAGATAGAAATATCAATAAGCTGCTGATTTTCAGCCACTTGCGACACTACACGACCATTTAAAGCAGTTTCCACCACATTTGACAACTGCTCCATACTCAATCCATAGGTTGCAGCAGCTGCGCGATCATAATGAATTTGTACCTGACGAATGGGCAGTTGGGGTTCAAGCTGCAAGTCTACAACCCCAGCAATGGGCTGAATCACATCTCGCACTTGTTCGCCAATCTTTCGCAGTTCTGTTAAATCCGGGCCAAAGATTTTCACAGCGATCGCACTTCTCACCCCAGATAACACTTCATCCATACGGTGAGAAATAAATCCACCAATGTTAGATGCTACACCAGGCAGTTTATTAAACTCTTGCCGCAATTGTTTAATACTGGCTTCCCGGTCTTCGAGGGCGCGATCGCTCAATTCTACATCCACATGAGCCATACTCACTCCCGCCCCATCTGCATCTCCTGGAGTGCGTCCTGCCCGTACTTGCACCCACTCATACAAAGGATTATCTTTAAGCGCACTAGACAGTGCTATCCCAGCCCGATTGGTCATATCGAGGGAAACTCCTGGAAATAAAACCATTGAATTAACCAATGATTTCTCCTGAAATTCCGGCAAAAACACCCGTCCCAGGGAGGGAATAATCGCAAAAGCAGCAACCAAGGCGGCAAGTGCTACACCCAGAATAATTTGGGGCGATCGCAGCGACAGATTTAACAATGGACTATATAACCGTTCTGCCCAACGTGAGATAAATGTACCTTCTTGCGGTAGGGTTTGATTTGCCAGCAGAATGGTACACAAGGCAGGTGAAAGGGTCATGGCCACCAAAGTAGACGCGCAGATGGAAAGCAAATATGCAAAACCCATCGGTGCAAAAATGTTGCCTTCAACGCCCGTCAAACTAAAAATTGGTGCAAAAACGACTACGATAATCACTGTGGAAAAAATCACGGCTAACCGCACCTGTACAGAGGTTTCATACACCACCTCAAAGGGATGCTTCGGGTTGCCCTGTGCCTGATTGGTTCGCAGTCCCCGATAGCAGTTCTCCATGTCCACGATTGAGTCATCCACAACTGAACCAATGGCTACGACTAAACCGCCCAAGGTCATGGTGTTAATGCCCAAGCCAAAAGCTTTCATGAACATTAAGCCAATCAACAGAGACAGAGGAATTGCACTCAGAGTAATTACGGCAGTACGCCAATTCATCAGAAATAACAGCATAATCACCGACACGATGATGATGCCTTGAATTAGGGAACTGCTGACATTGGCAATGGCAGTATCAATAAAGTTAGACTGCCGGAACGTCCGCGCCATCTGCACATCAGGGGGAAATGTGTCCTGCAACGATTGCAGCATCGCTTCTACTGCTTTTGTCACCGTCGGAGTATCGACATCAGGCTGTTTGTTAATCATCATCACCACAGCCGGCTGCCCATTAAAACTAGCGTCTCCCCGCTTCAGTGCTGCACCCGTTTTTACTTCCGCCACATCTTTGAGCAAAATCGGTTTCCCATCTTGCACCTTGACCACTGATTGCTGCAAGTCTGCAATTGATTTTACCTGCCCAATACCGCGTACTAAAAGTTCTTGACCACCACCAATGAGAAATCCACCAGGAGCGTTAGAATTTGCGCTTTTAGCAGCATTAGTCACTTCGGTCAGGGAAACATTAAGCGATCGCAATTTTTCTGGATCAACTAATACTTGTTCTTGTCGTTCATCCCCACCGTAAACAGTAACTTGGGTGACTCCCGGCACAGATAAAATTTGGTTGCTCAGGGTGCTATCCACCAGACGGCGCAAATCCATCAGCGAGGTTTTCCCTTGCCCATTCACAGTAAAGGCATACTGTAAAATTGTGCCTAATGGCGATGCTAACGGCGAAATTTCCGGCGGATGCACCCCTTCAGGTAACTGATTTGTCACCTGCTGGAGTCGTTCTGTCACTGATTGCCGAGCTTTATAAATGTCGGCTTCCTGGTCAAACACCACCTGCACCATAGACAGCCCGACTTTAGAGGAAGATCGTACCGTAGTTACCCCCGGCAAACCATTCACCGCACTCTCAATCGGCACAGTAATTTGTGATTCCACTTCCTCTGGAGCTAGTCCAGTCGCTTCGGTGTGAATATCCACCTGGGGGGGTGCAAATTCAGGAAAAACGTCCAGTGGCATCTGTGTGACAGTGAACACTCCCCACACCGTCACTAGAATCGCACAGATAACTATAAACCAACGCTGGGCAATGGAGTTTTTGAGAATCTGATTCAGAATGGAGTTCAACATTGCAATTAAAAATCTCCTGTCTTATTCAGATAAGTCGCTTTTCTTTTTACCCATACCTACAACAACAGCGATCGCTCCGCCCACAAGCACAACTCCACCACCGACTCCTGCTAAAATACCCATCGGCAATCCACCACTTGCTTGCTGAGTTGTTTCACCAGCCTGTGAGACGAGATTACCGCTTGCATCATGGCTATGAGGTATTCCTTGAGCATCTGCCTGAGCATGGGCTGTATCAGTTTTAGGAGTGGCGATCGCATCTGGACTTGGTGCTGTATCGGCGGTTTGGGTTTTACGCGATTCGGCATATAGCGACAAACTACCTTGGGTAACAAGTTTTTCACCAACTGACAATCCTTTGGTAATAGCGATTAGTTCGCCTTTAGTCTCACCGGTGGTAACTTCCACTGGCTCATAAAAATTCTCATACTGCACAAAGACTAGCTGCTTGCCATCAGCATCAACCAATGCCGTCACCGGAATCATCACAGCAGATCCCCCAGAGGAGGCGATCGGTGTCACCACAATACCTAATAGTTCATCGGTTTGAGCATTGACTTTGACGCGATTAATGCCACCCGTTGCTTGAAATTCATCACCATGCCCAACGTGAGCAGATACAACTGTGGGCGCACTGATAATTAAACTGGCTGCCAGAATGGAACTCATTAGCATAAAAGGTTTCATAATCACTCCTCACAATGGATACGGGATTAAACAAAAGTTGTCCATAGTTTGCCAAAGGGCAGATGAAATCCAGGTGAAATGGCAGATGTTTTTGTAAGATCAGAGCTTTGTGGTTGATTTCCCTGAAGTGATGCGAATTTTACTGGTGGAAGATGAAGCAGAATACCCATCGGCAATCCACTTGCCTGCTGTGTGGTGTTATGGCTATGAGCTAGGGTGTTAACTTTGTACCATTTTAGGTGTTCAAAATTCATGTAAAATATATGCCAGTAATTCTAATCAAGGGGGCTACGCACAGCCTTACCACCCCGATTCCGAACATGGGTATAAATAAATCATCGTGGTTTTTACATCCTTGTGTCCCAGTAATTGCTGCACTGTAGGGATGTCGTAGCCGTTTTGTAATAAATGGGTAGCAAAATAGTTAGCCGGCTTCGCATCAAGTTTTTGCACTTGCGGTTCGAGTTGGTTAGATTAGGTGCGTTTAAGCCCTTTGGTCTTTTGGTAAACTGTAAACCGAATTATTATTAAGGAAGCAATCAATGGATCCTCTGACTATTCTGATCGCACTTGCAGGTATCGTAGCAACAGGAGCATTAACTAAGGTTGGAGAGAATGTGACTCATGCTGTATTTTTTAAGTCGAATGAGTTGCTATCTCGAATCAAGCAGGACTCCCCTACTGCCGCACTTCTTATAGAAGGTTCAGACCAATACCCCCTAGATTACGGCACAGTGTATTTAGAAATTGAGGCAATTGCAAAAGATAACGAAGATATAAAAAAACTGCTTGAGGAAACTAAAGAGTTAGTGCTATCAGAACCGAAAGTGGCGGAAATCGTCGAGCGAGAATTGAATAGAGCTAATCCTCAACTTTCGACAGTAATTGAAAACTGGAAAGGAATCAATATTAAAGGTGGAATTAATACAGTAACAGGAAATACATTTCAGTTTTGACTACAGTCGTCCGAACGGGAACGGATAAAGTTAAATCCCTCTAAATATATTATTCCTTATCAAGGTTCCGCCAACTTTGTTGGACGCATAGATGAACTTGCCAAAATTCACGAAAAATTACACACATCCCGTTCCGTAGCGATCTCTGCTGCTGTGGCAGGCATGGGTGGTGTGGGTAAAACAGAGTTGGCGACACAATATGCACGGCAACATCAAGATGATTATCTCGGTGGAATTTGCTGGTTAAATGCACGAGAAGGGAACTTAGCGACTGAGATTATCAACCAGTTTAAGCAATTTCTGAAATTAGAAATACCTGAAGAATTAAAGGGAAAGCCACTAGAAGAACAAGTGTGGTGGTGTTGGCACAATTGGCAACCGCCGGAAGGTTTAGTATTGGTTGTATTAGATGATGTTGTCAATTTAGAAAGCTTTTATCAATTACTGCCAAAAGTAAAACGTTTTCGGGTGTTAATAACAACACGATTGCGAAATCTCGATCCCGATATCGAAGAAATACCTTTGGATGTATTGTCGCCAGAAGATGCGTTGAATCTTTTAACAAAGTTGGTCGGTGACACACGAGTACAAAAAGAAAAACAGCAAGCACAAGAATTGTGTAAGAGGCTAGGCTATCTACCTTTGGGTTTGCAGTTGGTAGGGCGATATTTAAGGAAAAAACCTCTTTTGTCACTAGATAAAATGTTGCAACGACTGGAGGAACAGCGAGAACTTCTTAACCAGCCGCAGTTAACTGTTGATATCCCTTTGCAAGGAGTGAAAGCTGTATTTGAATTAAGCTGGAAAGAACTCAAACCAACATCACAGCGTATGGGCGAGTTTTTGAGCTTATTTGTACCAACTAGTATTCCGTGGGAACTTGTGGAGTATGCCTGTAAATCACTAAATTGGCAAGAGTTAGATATTGAAACTGCAAACGAGCAACTTTACGAACATCATTTAATTGAGCAATTGTTAGAGGGAGAACCTCTGTATAAAATACATCCCTTAATTAGAGGTTTTTTACAGGCGAAACTGGAAGAGGCAGAACACTCAAATCAATTTAGGCAAGCCTTTGCCACAGCTCTTGTAGAAATCGCCAAAACAGTGCCGAGAACATACGCTACTGAACCTGGAATATTCACCCGTGAAAGTTTTGATTCAGTTAAGGATGCTATTCCTCACTTAGAAGAATTAGTACAGAATCTGACTGATGCAATCAAGGATGAAGACCTGAGTCAGTCTTTTTCGATGTTGGGTCAATTTTATCGCGTTCAGGGTTTTTATAAGTTATATCAATCTTGTCATGAGAAAAGTGTGGATTTACTACAGAAACGTTTAGGAAAAACACATCCCTCATTTGCTACCTGCTTAGTTGAACTAGGAGTATCCTATCTATTTCAAGGACAATATATAGAAGCGGAATCGATACTGAAAGAAGTTCTAGAGTTACGGCAAAAAATTTTCGGAGAAGAACATTCTGATGTTGCAGAGAGCTTTGATCTTCTGGGCTTGGTCTACCGTCTTCAAGGAAAGTTGGAAGAGGCAGAACCCCTATTATTAAAAGGATTAGATTTACGAAAACACTTGTTAGGGGAAGAAAATCTTCAAATTGTACATAGTTTTATCAACTTAGCAGCACTTTATCGTGTTCAAGGAAGGTTTGACGAAGGAGAATTTTTATTGCAGAGAGCCTTAGTGATACAAGAGCATTTTTTAGGTAGAGAGCATCCTGATATTGCTCGAAGCATGGATAAGTTAGGAATTGTATATCGTCTTCAAGGAAACTTGGAAGAAGCAGAACAACAGCACCTACAAGCTTTAGAATTGCAAAGAAATTTCTTTAGAGAAGAAGATCCTCCTATCACTGAAATCAAGAGAAGTTTAGCAGATGTTTATTGCAATCAAGGGCGACTTGACGATGCTGAAGCAATTTTAGGCGAAATCTTAAAAGTACAAAAGAGCTTGTGGGGAGACGAAAATCGATATGTAATCAAGACTATTCACAAGCTGGCACAAATATACCGACTTCGGGGAAAACGTGCGGAAGAACAAGAAAGTTTCGCAGAAGCAGAATCTTTTTACCGTACAGCACTAGATTTACAAAATGATTTACCTGAAGAGGATCGTAAGCTGATTCCAGCTATGCTTGATCTTGTCCAACTCTACCAAGATCGAAAAAAAGGCTATAAGAAAGGTTATAAAAAAGCAGAACCCTTGCTTTTGAAAATATTAGAAGAGCAAAGATGTCGCTCAGCAGAACCTCAACATCTTGCTAAGACTTTGAAAAGCCTCGGAGACCTCTATCGTTCAAATAATAGAAACAATGAAGCAAGACCTTTCTATCAAGAAGCCGAGCAAATCTATTTGGATATGTTGGGTGACAATGATCCCAATACATTTAAGTATCGTGGATATTTGGAACATTGTCAGTCTATACTTCAGACATACAGTGACGATGATTAATGTTCACACTTCTTGAAAGCCTTATGCGCTACGCCCTTGATTTTGAGTAAAGGTGTTACCAGCCAGCTAACAAGTCGATGAAGCGGACGGGCGAGAGATTTTGATGGAGTTGGCGCAGCGATTATCTACGACCTTAAGAAAAGGAGGAGAGAATGAGTGTTTCCATTATCAATGAAGTGATCAAACGGCTAGAAATAATGCCGCAGCACTTGCAACAACGAGTGCTTGAATTTACTCAAGCGTTAGTAAAAGCTGAAGTTCGAGGAACTCCAGGGCAGCAATTGCTACGTTTTGCAGGTTCAATCCCTCCGGACGATCTCCATGTAATGCGTGAGGCGATCGAGCAGGATTGTGAACGGGTAGATGTCGATGAGTGGTAGGTATTTGCTCGATACCAACATCATCATTGCTCTTTTTGCAGATGAAGCGATCGTCAAAAGCAATCTTGCTCAAGCCAACGAAGTTTTCATTCCAAGTTTTGTGATTGGTGAGTTGTGTTATGGAGCCAAAAAGTCAGGGCGAGTTGAAGCAAATTTGGCAAGAGTTGATGAACTAGTTGTTAGCAGCACGATATTGGGATGTGACGCTCAAACCGCACGGCAATACGGTGAGGTCAAAAACAAGTTAAGGCTCAAGGGTCGTCCGTTACCTGAGAACGATATCTGGATTGCATCTCTTGCACTGCAACACGCTCTGATTCTAGTAACACGCGATGCTCATTTTCAAGAAGTGGAGAGTCTACAAGCAGTAGCGTGGTGAGTAAAATCAAGCTCGTGGTTGATTTCCTGGAACAATGCGAATTTTACTGGTGGAAGATGAAGCGGATTTGGGACTGGCAATCAAGCAAGTCCTAATTAGCGAACGATATGTGGTGGATTGGGTAACAGATGGCACTGAAGCATGGCTCTGTATTGAAAGCCAGTGGACAGACTACACAGTTGCTATTGTTGATTGGCTACTGCCGGAAATGTCGGGATTACAGTTATGTCAGAAGCTCAGACTACACCAAAATCCCTTACCAGTGCTGATGCTGACTGCTTTGGGGCAGCCTGAAAATCGTGTCGCAGGGCTGGATGCGGGCGCGGATGATTATTTAGTCAAACCGTTTGTGATGGAAGAATTGCTGGCACGGTTGCGCGCCCTTCAGAGGCGATCGCCTCAACTACAACCGTCCACCCTAACTGTTGCAGGTTTTACTCTGGATACAGCAAATAATGTCCTTCAAGTAAATTCCGATGGATCTACGCCCTTAGTTATTCCCTTAACTACCAAAGAATTTCAGTTGCTCATGTATTTGATGCAGAACCCCAATCGCATCATTCCCGGTAGCAAATTGCGTCAACAACTTTGGGACATGGACGAAGAGCCGATTAGTAATGTAGTTGCGGCACAAATGCGCTTACTACGTCGCAAGTTAGCAAATTATGGCTGTCCCTGCCCGATTGAAACTGTTCCTGGTGCTGGCTATCGCTTTAATTCTCATGAATAGCTACTCTCTTTTTCGGCGCAGTCGTCTACGGTTAGCCCTCTGGTATGCGGGAGTTATGGGTGTGATTTTGAGTGTTTCTGGTTTGGGGATGTATCGCGCAATGGTACAAACAAAGTGGGCAGGAATGGAGCGCGAAATTGAATCAATTGCTGGAACTTTACACGATAGCGTTGAACCACTGTTACCGCCTTCTGAAGAACCGACTGCGGTGTTGCAACAAATTTTTCCTGATCTTTGTTTGAGTGGACAACCCTGCAAGGCTACCCCAACGCTGATTCAACGGCACACTATCGGCATTAGCGATCGCACTACATATTATATTCGTCTGTTTAATCATCAAGGGAAACTCCTGGCTTTTTCACCCAATCAACCGCTATCTCTGCCGCCAACTCTCAACCGCAGTTCATGGCAAACTTTTCGCACGGCTAAGGGCATTCGCTATCACCAATTCACTACAATTTTGCATAGTGCTAATACCCATCCTTTAACTAATGAAGCCAATGCTGATTCATCCTGGGGCTATTTGCAAATTGGCCGCACTTTAGAACATTTTGATGCAGAAATCAGGCGGATTCAATGGATTATGGCGATTGGGTTGCCTATTGCTCTGAGCTTAGTTGCTACTTCCAGTTGGTGGCTTTCAGGTTTAGCAATGCAGCCAATTTACCAGTCCTATCAGCAACAGCAACAGTTTACTGCAAATGCTGCCCATGAATTGCGATCGCCTCTGGCTAGTTTGTTGGCGACTGTGGAAGCTATCCTCCGCATACCGCAATCCAATCAACAAGATATACAAATCATGCTTCATACTGTTGAGCGACAAGGACGACGATTGAGCCATTTAATCGCTGACTTACTCTTGTTAACCAGTCTGGAGCAAAATTCAGGTGCAAAACCTTTTCAGCCCTGTTGCTTAAATGATGTGGTGAGCGATTTGACCGAAGAATTTTTAGAGATGGCTACTGCTGCTGATATTAATTTAACCTGCCAAATTCCCACTTGCGAGGTTTACACTTTAGGTAATGAATCGCAACTTTACCGTTTAGTGTCAAATTTGATTGCCAATGCCATCCAGTATACACCCAGTGGGGGATATGTAACTGTTAACTTAGTCAAGAGTGATTACACTGCTCTAATTGCAGTAAAAGATACGGGAGTTGGGATTGAGCTTGCTGATCAGAAGCGAATTTTTGATCGCTTTTACCGTGTTGATAGCGATGCCTACGGCGGGCTGCGCCTACGCTCTTGTAAAACCGTAAGCACAGGGCTGGGGTTAGCTATAGCTGTGGCGATCGCCCAAAAACATCAAGCGCATCTGAAAGTTGAAAGTCAGGTGGGAAAAGGTAGTATTTTTACGCTAGAAGTGAAAATTGTATCGTCGGGCAACTTTTCTACCTATAGTAGATTGTAATATTTTTTATCTTGAGATAAAAATTAATATAGTTTATATAAACTTAACCAACTAGCTAAATTAGGAGAGGAAAGTTGCAAACTCCCCGCATTGTCATAGTTGGCGCTGGATTTGGTGGATTGCAAACTGCTCAATCTTTAGCTAATTCTGGAGCAGATGTCTGTTTAATCGATCGCCATAACTATCATACTTTTGTACCACTACTGTATCAGGTCGCCACAAGTCAACTAGAACCAGAATATATTGCTTACCCTATTCGCACGATTATCCGGCGATTTTCTGGGAAACGACACCAGCACAAGCCCAAAACTCGGTTTTTATGGGCGGAGGTACAGCGCATTGATTTTAAAGCCCAGATTGTCAAGACAGATCGTTGTGCGATCGCCTATGATTTTCTCGTACTAGCAACTGGAAGCAAAACTCAGTATTTAGGTGTAACTGGCGCGTCAGAATATGCCTTTTCTCTGAGAACTTTAGCAGAAGCTATTAAATTACGCCACCGGATTCTGGCTTGTTTGGAACTCGCTAGCCAGGAATCTGATCCAGAGATACGCCAACAACTGCTAACATTTACCATTGTCGGTGGTGGTGCGACTGGGGTAGAAATCGCCGGTGCTTTGATAGAAATGCTACGCGGTAAATTTCGCCGGGATTATCCCACATTAGATTTACAGCAACTGAGATTAATTGTAATTCAGTCAGGCGATCGCCTCTTAGCCGAACTACCCAAAAAACTGGGAGTCTATACTTACAAGAGATTAACTCAATTAGGTGTAGAAGTTTACCTGCAAACCAGAGTTAGTCAAGTCACCAAAGAATCTGTACACCTGCAAAACAACGAAATAATTCCCACCGCAACAGTAATTTGGACTGCGGGGTTAGAAGCCAACTCTCCCGAAACACCAGAGGAAATATCCACAGCCAAAAAAGGAAAATTATCGGTTCATCCCACCTTACAACTACTAGAACAACCCAACGTCTATGCTATTGGGGATTTAGCTTATATAGAGCAAAATGGTAAACCATTAGCTGGGGTTGCGCCAGTCGCACTTCAGCAAGGTGTAACAGTCGCCCGCAATATTCAACAACAGCTGCGGGGTAAATCACCAAAACCCTTTAGTTATTTTAATAAAGGTAGATTAGCAATTATTGGCTGTTATTCTGGGGTAGGAAAAATTGGTAACTTTGCATTTACAGGCTTCTTACCTTGGGTAATTTGGTTAGGCGTTCATCTGGTATATTTACCTGGATATCGTAGTCGCTTGCTAGTTTTACTCACTTGGCTTTATACCTATTTATTAGGCGATCGCGCCGTGCGGTTAATTTTGCCCATTTATTAATCATAATTTGAAATCACCGCCATGAATGATTATAAAACTGATATTAAACTCAAACCCCAAGATATTGCGATCGCTTATTTATTGCTGCGAATTCTCATTGGTGTCAATTACTTTAATCATGGATTTACCCGCATCTTCGATATTCCAGGATTTGCAGAAGGTATAGTCGAACAACTAAAAGATTCTTATTTTCCCGAATTTCTCGTTAGAATTAACTCCTACCTTGTTCCCCCCGTCGAATTAATCGTGGGAGTATTAATCACCATCGGTTTAGCAACTCGCAGCGCCCTCATCGCCACATTTATCCTCATGATCATCTTGAAAATGGGCGTTACCTCAATCCAAAATTGGGGTGCGGCTACATCAATGTTGAGTTATGCACTCGTGCTGTTTATTTTATTAGCTGGAAACAGCTTCAATATTTACTCCCTCGATCATTGGAGAAAAAACAAACAAACCAGTGCAAACTCTGCAAAACCTAACCAACAAAATACCAACAGCTTCACTTTATTCTTCCACAAACTTGGGAAAAAACGCCGCAGACAAAATCGTTCCTACCTCCGCTAATTTTCCCACTCAAAAAGTAGGTTGGGTTATAGCGCCACCCAACAAAGAACAGCAAATATTGGGTAAAGTTTGGTTTCCCAAAACCTCAATCCAACCTACATTTACGTCTTTGAACTTTCCCCATTTCAGCAACAAAAGTTTTTCCTTTTCCCTTTCCTCATAGGCTAAGGTGTACACACATCCTCCACATCCTGAACCAAAGATATTTTCCAGTCCTAAAAACAGAATTTAACCAGAAATCCATTTCCCCTCCTCGCTTGCACCGGAGGGGTTAGGGGTGGGGTTTCCCGAAACTGAGTATAATTGAGCAAAACTATATGAAGCTAATTAAAAAGTTTTTACATTTCCCCCGAATTCTTTACATTATTATGGCAATAATAATTATCAGCTTCTTATTTGCTAATTTATATACAAATGCTGTAGAAATTAGTAAAATCGAGTTTATTGGTGAAGCCACTTTACCCAGAAAATTAACTTTTGAAAATATAGAAATTGGCGGGTTATCTGGAATTACCTACGACGCGAAAAATAACCTTTATTATGCTATTTCTGATGACCGGGGAGAAAAAGCTAACCCCCGATTTTACACCCTCAAAATAGACTTGAGCAAAGGTATACTGCAAAATGGCGATATTGTTCCTGTGGGTGTAACTACTCTCTTAAATAAAGATAATCAACCCTTTGCTTCTGGGGAAACCGATACCGAGGGGATGGCTTTAACTAATCAGGATACTGTTTTTATTTCTTCTGAAGGCGATGTCAGACAATTAATTAATCCTTTTATTCAAGAATTCTCCCTCGCTTCTGGTAAAACCCTGAGAAAATTATCCATACCAACTAAATTTTTACCAAATCAAAACCTTAAACAGGGTATCCGCAACAACTTAGCCTTTGAAAGTCTCACCATCACACCTGATAATCAGCATTTGTTTACAGCCACAGAAAATGCTCTAATTCAAGATGGAACAGCAGCTAAACCCAATATTGGTAGCCCTTCCCGGATTTTGCAGTATAATCTCCGCAATAATCTACCAGAAAAGGAATTTTTGTACAAAACTGAACCAGTAGCAGAAATCCTGAATATAACTGGTAGGTTTGCTAGTGGATTACCTGATTTACTAGCTTTAGATAATCAAGGACACTTCCTGAGTATAGAACGCTCTTTTACTGGCTTGGGATTTGCTGTTTCCCTATTTCAAATTTCCTTAGAAGCTGCTGATGATATTCACAATATCGATAGCCTTTTAGCCGTTGACTCCCAGAACATTAAACCAGTCAAGAAAAAACTGTTATTAGATTTGAGAACTTTAGATGTATTGTTAGACAATATCGAAGGCTTAACCCTTGGCCTTCGGTTACCTGATGGACAGCGCTCATTAATCTTGATTAGTGATAACAATTTTCATTCACTGCAACGCAATCAATTTCTGGCTTTTAAAATCAAAATAGAATCACCAATTATCAGATTATTACGCCGTTTAATTCCTAGTTTACAGTTTTAAACACCCATAATCCAGGTTATGGTAAATAATTTAACTGGAAAATCTTATAGTTGTTATATTAATCAATTACCGTAAATACACTGTTATTGATAGGACTTACGCATAATTTACGTTTTATTGGCGTTCTACAGCCCTTGCGGGCATCGCTGCGCGCGGGCGACTAAAGCCCTGGGGGCATACGCTGCGCGAAGGCGGTTAGATAAATCAAGATTTTTGGCAATTGTTGCGTAAGTCCTGATTGATAACCAAGTTATTTTGGTTTGTTGATAGGTTCAGTAAATCTCCTCATAGGTTTTTTAAAATAAATATAGTAATCCGCTTTGATTTTTGATAGCTTGCGTGGCGTAGCCATACTTACTTGCGTAGGTGGTCCGTGGGGAGTTACTTCGACTGCGCTCAGTAACCGGGGGAGTGGGAAACAGCTTTTTGAGTTGTAAGCGCAAAGCGCAGGCTACGCCAACAGAAATCAAATAGGAGTCCTATATGTTTAGATAATATTTAATAACTCTTGCCAAAAGCAGCAACAAATATTCACAGACACTGATATAATTTGGAGTTAAGCAATTATTTCATAGCGTAAAATTTCCAAATATGCCCAAGCCAGAAACCGACAAAGAGGTTTATATTGGCAAAATTTTAAACAACCGCAGATGTGAAAACTTGGTGAGCAACTTTATTATGTAAAGTTTTGCAAAAATTATATGGGAATGGAAACCAGTAGAAAATAATATAATGGAAATTATTATATTATTTAAAAGTGTGGCGATAAAAGAGGTTTAAAAAGTGAATCAAAGTGCATTTGCTTCTTCACATAATACAGCTTTACTTGCCCAGCGTTATCTGATTAAGGGCTTGATCGCTACAGGGGGAATGGGCGAAGTTTTTTTAGCTGATGATATTTTGCTAGGTGGAATACCCGTTGCTGTTAAATTCCTGTCTCAAACTGTTTCCAGCGCCAAAATGAAACAAGATTTTATTCATGAAGCCCTGGTGAGTGCAGCATTGAGTCAAAAAAGCATACATATCGTGCGGGCGCATGATTATGGTGTTAGTGAATCCGGGAAACCTTTCTATGTTATGGAATATGTCGATGGGAAAACTTTAAAGGATTTAATTCCCATGTCTTTGCCCAAATTTTTACATCTTACACGACAAATTTGCTTGGGTTTGCAATGCGCTCATCAAGGTATTAATGTAGAGGGTAAAATTTGTCCTTTAGTTCATAGAGATATCAAACCTGCTAATATCTTAGTTGTACCTGATCCGATATTAGGAGAATTAGTAAAAATCCTGGATTTTGGGATAGCGAAATTTTTAAATGATGCCGCCAAAGCCACAAAAAATAACGGGTTTCATGGGACTTTGGCCTATTCTTCTCCAGAACAATTAGAAGGTGGAAAATTAGATAGTCGCTCTGATATTTATAGTTTGGGTGTGATGATGTTTGAAATGCTGACAGGCGCTAAACCTTGGAAGCCAGAAACAAATTTATTTGGCGCTTGGTATAAAGCACATCATTTTGAAGCGCCGCGAGCGATCGCCGATGTGAAACCCCAACTCAAGCTACCTCCACAGATCAATGATTTAATCATGGCTTGTCTGGCGAAAAAACCAAGCGATCGCCCCGAAAACATGACAGCAATATTGCAAGTCTTAGACAGTTTAGAAAAATCCATCTCTCCTGATTCGCATTCCACTCTAGCACCTAAATCCACCGCGAACAAACCTGTAGTTTCGCGGTTATCGCCAGCCATAGAAAAAAAATGTTGGCAAGTTACATGGCCGAAAAACAAACCTATCCAGGAAATTGTATTTCCTCATCTTCTAGATACCGCACCCGAAAGTGTACCAACAATATGTTTAATGTTGTCACAACAAGAAATCCATAAACGTGCGGTTGGTAAACTTCGCAACCAGTTTATCTGGCTCTCATCTCCTCATCCGATGCTGCTGTGGGTGACAGTCATCTATACTCCAGCAATGGGTTTGAAGTGGTTACCTTGTTACCTAGATATGCAAAATCCCCAAAATCATCAACTGGTGTATTCATTAGCCAAGCATCAACGTTATCCTGTAATTTGCTTTACCCTAGAACCACCCCACGCCTGTACCAGGGTTCTCAGCAGCGATATCGATCTGCATCAGCAACAAATGTTGAAAGCCTGGGTAGAACACAGTCAAACTCTACCACCCTCATCTCAAGCTCATGTGAGCAAAAATCTTTTAAAGCAACATTATAAACAGATGCAAGCCCGGTTGGAACAAAAAATGGCATTCCAGCCCTAAGCTAGGCAGTGCTAAAATTTTGTGTTAAGTTAAGCTAGAAAATATATTTGCAAAAAGCCGAAATAAAAATTTTGGTTTTTTCCCAAAAAAGACTTGACAAATCGCGGAAAAACAGAGACGATAGTAAAGTTGGAAATCAAGGGACTGTAGTTCAATTGGTTAGAGCACCGCCCTGTCACGGCGGAAGTTGCGGGTTCGAGCCCCGTCAGTCCCGTTATAATTCCGAGTAATAATTTTTCCATTCCCTAGCAGATAATATATATCTGTCTGGGGATATCTATCTATAGTCCTTAGTCCTTTAACTCAGGATTCAAGGCTTGGGATAAGCTAAATTGATCATGCTTTGTGAAAGAGAGAATTAATTGTGACTGTTAGAGTCCGTATTGCACCAAGTCCAACTGGTAATTTACATATTGGTACAGCCAGAACTGCTGTATTTAACTGGTTATTTGCCCGCCACCACGGTGGTCAGTTTATTCTACGCATTGAAGACACAGACCTAGAGCGATCGCGTCCCGAATATACTGAAAATATTCTGGCTGGATTTCGCTGGCTGGGGTTGAACTGGGATGAAGGACCATTTTTCCAATCCCAACGCCTGGATATGTATAAAGAGGCGGTAGAAAAACTTCTAGAACAAGGATTAGCTTATCGCTGCTACACTACCTCAGAAGAACTAGAAGCATTACGAGAAAGACAAAAAGCCAGAAACGAAGCTCCCCGCTACGACAACCGCCACCGTAACCTCACACCAGAACAAGAAGCAGCATTCCAAGCCGAAGGGCGCAGCTGTGTAATTCGGTTCAAAATTCCCGATGAACGCGAAATTGTCTGGAATGACCTAGTAAGGGGAACAATGACTTGGCGAGGTAGTGATCTTGGTGGTGATATGGTCATCGCCCGCGCCTCAGAAGCTGGTATTGGTCAACCACTGTACAACTTTGTCGTTGTCATTGATGACATAGATATGCAAATTACCCATGTCATCCGGGGAGAAGACCACATCGCCAACACCGCCAAGCAAATTCTGTTATATGAAGCTTTAGGCGCAAAAATTCCCGAATTTGCCCACACGCCTCTGATTTTGAATATGGAAGGGCGCAAGCTTTCTAAACGGGATGGAGTTACTTCTATTACTGATTTTCAGAAAATGGGGTTCACTGCGGAAGCTTTAGTAAATTACATGACCTTGCTGGGTTGGTCGCCCCCAGACTCCACTGAAGAAATTTTTACATTAGAAACCGCAGCGAAAAACTTTAGCTTTGAGCGTGTGAACAAAGCCGGAGCTAAATTTGACTGGGCAAAATTGGATTGGTTGAATAGTCAGTATCTGCATCATATGCCCATAGATAAACTGACAGATTTAATCATCCCTTTTTGGGAAGAGGCGGGATTTACCTTTGCAGGTGGACGAGAACGCCCCTGGTTAGAGCAGTTAGTCACTTTAATCAGTCAGAGTTTAACTCGTCTGGTAGATGCTGTAGACATGAGTCAACCTTTGTTCACCGAAACAGTGGAATTTAGCGCAGAAGGTAGGGAACAACTGCAAAAAGAAGGTTCCGCCGTTGCGCTTCAGGCAATTCTCACAGCTTTGGAGAATCAACCCGAATTTTCTGAAGCAGCCGCCCAAGATATCATTAAACAGGTGGTAAAAGAGCAAAAACTGAAGAAAGGCTTAGTGATGCGATCGCTTAGAGCCGCTTTAACTGGAGATGTTCATGGCCCCGATTTGATTCAATCTTGGTTACTCCTGAATCAGATTAGTTTAGACAAGCTCCGTTTAAATAAAGCGATCGCTGCTGCAAATTAGCGACTTGGGAAAAGGGGACAAGAAGACGAGAAATTTTTCATAGTTTTTCCTCATGAATTATCACCTGCACAGCATCTAAAATAGGGCGTTGCTGAATTGAGATATGAATTAGTGTCACGCAAAGGCGCAAAGGCGCAAAGGAACTAAGAAAAATAAAGGTGATTTTGGCATTTCATACTTTGATTCAGCAACGCCTAAAATGGTTAGTCAATTTCTCTCATCCTGGGAACTTGCTGTGTAAAATTCGTGTCTTGAAAAAACACTGAGCAAATTATGTAACCACAATGTCGAAAATAGCGCTAAACCAAGGGATAAAATTATCGTTGATGATAGTTACGCTCGGCATCACATCGGGAATTCATGCCGTAGCTGATGCTCAAGAAGCGTCACCGATATTTGGAGACATGACTATTAACCAACAATTTTCTCCCGATCCTTTGACAGTTCGAGGCATGAGTGGCGGCTCAGTACGAGGAAACACAGTGGCTGGGCGCTCGGAAACACCCACAGGCCCATGTACCGGATTTGTAGATAAAACCCCAGGACATACATTCAAATTAACAAGTGCATTTGAGTACCTGAAATTAGTGGTAGAAAGTCCTCAAGATACCACTATGATTGTCAAAGGCCCTGGCGGAACTTGGTGTAATGACGATTTTGAGGGTAAAAATCCCGGCATAGTGGGGGAATGGCTACCCGGAATTTACCAAATTTGGCTGGGTTCATACGAAAAAGATAAGTATTTTCCTTATACGTTAAAAATTACACAAGTTCAGTAGAGATGGGATCAGGCAACAACAGAAAATAAATTATTCCCAATTGTGGGATGGGCATCTTGCCCGCTCGACAATAATTTTTGGGATATTTTTTGATTTGGGAAGTCCCTAAATCGCTTCTTTACTAGAAAAATGAGGAATATTAGAAAGTTGAAAACAAGCAAGTTTCCATTCTCAACTCAGAATTTGGTAATTTTTTGAGTGCTGTAGAAAGGCTGCAATGACCTAGGGATAGTTATTCTGGGTATTTTGCCCGTCTTTTCTTCTCCTCGGTTCCTTCACTTCTGGTGCAAAGTTGTATTAAAATTAAGTTAACTTTAATTAAGATACTTTTTGACATCGCCGTAATGCCCTATTGGCTCTATAGCGATTTAGGATCAAAGATCAAATTAAACAAAATGGCACACCTCATCTAGTCACAGGTGATCGGATCATCGGTTTCTAGAGATGGTTAATTGTATTGGCATCTAGAGGCAAATTAAAATGAAATTCTCCTGGAGAGTCGCGGTACTCTGGACATTGCCTGCTTTGGTAATTGGCTTTTTCTTCTGGCAAGGGGCCTTTGCTGGCGCTCCTGCTGACATGAGTAGAAATGCAGCCAATACCCGCATGACCTATGGCCGCTTTCTGGAATACTTGGACGCTGACCGTGTTAACAGTGTGGATCTGTATGAAGGCGGTAGGACAGCAATTGTACAAGCAAGCGATCAAGATATCGAAAATAATGTCCAACGGTGGCGGGTGGATCTGCCAATTAATTCTCCTGAGTTAATTAGCAAGCTCAAAGAAAAAAACATTAGTTTTGATGCCCACCCCATGCGTAATGATGGCGCTATCTGGGGACTGTTGGGGAATCTCATTTTTCCAATTTTATTGATTACTGGATTGTTCTTTTTGTTCCGTCGCTCTAGCAATATGCCCGGTGGTCCTGGTCAAGCGATGAACTTTGGCAAATCTAAGGCTCGTTTCCAAATGGACGCGAAAACCGGAGTCAAATTTGACGATGTAGCAGGTATTGAAGAAGCTAAAGAAGAACTGCAAGAAGTTGTTACTTTCCTGAAACAGCCTGAAAGGTTTACTGCTGTAGGCGCACGCATTCCCAAAGGCGTGTTGTTAATTGGACCTCCAGGAACTGGTAAAACTTTACTAGCTAAAGCGATCGCTGGGGAAGCTGGTGTACCTTTCTTTAGTATTTCTGGTTCAGAATTTGTGGAAATGTTCGTGGGTGTGGGTGCATCCCGTGTCCGCGATTTGTTCAAGAAAGCGAAAGATAACGCTCCCTGTATCATCTTTATTGATGAAATCGACGCTGTGGGACGGCAAAGAGGCGCTGGGATTGGTGGCGGTAATGACGAAAGAGAGCAAACCCTCAACCAATTGCTCACCGAGATGGATGGCTTTGAAGGTAATACAGGCATTATTATTATTGCTGCTACCAACCGTCCTGATGTCCTAGATTCAGCATTGTTGCGTCCCGGTCGTTTTGACCGCCAAATCACTGTTGATGCACCTGATATTAAAGGACGTTTGGAAGTCTTACAAGTTCACGCCCGGAATAAGAAGCTTGACCCTAGTGTATCTTTAGATGCGATCGCTCGTCGGACTCCTGGTTTCACTGGTGCTGATTTAGCTAACTTGCTCAACGAAGCCGCAATTCTCACCGCCAGAAGACGTAAAGAAGGCATTACTATCCGCGAAATTGATGATGCAGTGGATAGAGTCGTGGCGGGTATGGAAGGTACTCCTTTGGTAGACAGCAAGAGCAAGCGCTTGATTGCTTACCATGAAATCGGACACGCTTTAGTCGGGACTTTGTTAAAAGAACATGACCCCGTACAGAAAGTCACTCTCATCCCACGCGGACAAGCACAGGGTTTAACTTGGTTTACTCCTGATGAAGAACAAGGATTAATTTCCCGTTCTCAACTCAAAGCCAGAATTACTGGTGCGTTAGGTGGACGCGCTGCTGAAGAAGTGGTGTTTGGCGCTGCGGAAGTCACAACTGGCGCAGGTGGAGATTTACAGCAATTATCCGGAATGGCTCGCCAAATGGTGACTCGGTTCGGGATGTCCGACTTAGGACCTCTATCCTTGGAAAGCCAACAAGGTGAAGTATTCTTAGGTCGTGATTGGACAACCCGCTCTGAATATTCTGAATCCATTGCGGCTCGCATTGATGCTCAAGTCCGCGAAATTGTAGAAAAGTGCTACGACAACGCTAAACAAATTATGCGTGATCATCGTACTGTCTGCGATCGCCTAGTAGATTTGCTCATCGAAAAAGAAACCATTGACGGCGAAGAATTCCGCCAAATTGTCGCTGAGTACGCTGAAGTCCCTGAAAAAAATCAGTTTGTACCACAACTGTAAAGTTTTGAATTGAATTTGAGATTAATGGGGATGGTTGATACCATCCCTATTTTTTTTACTAATAACTAATCAATTAAACACATCTGTTTCAAGTGAGGTACAAGCAGTAGGGTGTGTTAGCGCAGCGTAACGCACCATTCTTAAGGCTTTGGTGCGTTACGGATTTCATCCTAACGCACCCTACAATACTACTAACGATAAATTAATAAATCAAATAGGATTGGCTATATAATAGTTTATTCGTACTTTAAAATAATTACTCTGAATTATTACAAATAATCTATCCTGTCCTACTACCCATGACTGAATTTATCAACTATATCCAAGACCTACAAACCAATATTAAACGCGGTGGAGAACGCAGTCATTACCCCAGTTTACAACGACTGATTGAAGGTTTAATGATTGGAATTAATGCCAGAATTGAAGAAAAAGGTAATCAAGAAGGTATTCCTGATTTCACTATCAGAAAAAATGATCGAGTTTTAGGATATATAGAAGCTAAAGATATTAATGTTGATTTAGCTAAAACCGAAAAAACAGAACAACTCAAACGTTATCTAGAATCAAACATTGGTTATAACTTAATTTTAACTAATTATCTCGAATTTCATTGGTATGTAGATGGAGAATGTGAAAAAATTGCTAAATTAGCTGATTTAGAACAAGGTGAAATTATCCTAGTTGATGATTTACAACCCATTGCAGAATTACTGCAATTATTTATTGATCAAAAAGCCAAAGATATTAATAACTATTATGATTTGGCTAAAGAAATGGCAGCTTATACTAAGACTATTAGAAATGCGATTTTCTCAACTTTAAATATAGAAGCAAACACCGAAGAATTAAATAAATTAAAAGAAACATTTAAACAAATATTGATTCTGGATATAGATAATCAAAGTTTTGCTGATATGTATGCTCAAACCATTGCTTATGGTTTATTTACTGCTAGAATTGGTCACGCACAAAACCCTGGACAATTTACATTCAACCGCACAACAGCAAGTATTTATATTAGTGATAGAATCCCTTTTTTAAAAGGTTTATTCGATATAGTTATTGCTACTGATAGCGTGAGCAAAATTCACAAGTCAATTGAAAATTTAGTAGAATTATTAAATACAGTTGACATGACCAATATTTTAGAAACATTTGGACAAGAAACCCGCACAGAAGACCCAGTTATTCACTTTTATGAAACATTTTTAGCAGCTTATGAAGCTAAATTAAGAAAAAGTCGCGGAGTTTATTACACTCCTGAACCTGTAGTTAATTTTATCGTTCGTGCTGTTAATGATATTTTAGTGAATGAAGAAATTTTTGATTTACAACATGGTTTAGGAAATCGTAAAGTTACAATTCTTGACCCCGCAACCGGAACCGGAACTTTTTTATATGCAGTTATTAAACAAATTCGGGATAATGTTTCTAAATATGGAATTGATAAATGGAATACTTTTTTAAGAGATGCGAAACTTATAAATCGTCTATTTGGTTTTGAGTTATTAATGACTCCTTATACCATAGCACATTTAAAATTAGGGTTATTATTAGGAGATTTAGGTTATAAATTCGCCCCAGAAGAAAGATTAAAAGTTTATTTAACTAATGCGTTAGAGGAAGGAATAAAACAAGGTGATTTAATTCCTGGTATTACCCAAATTATTGCTGAAGAATCCAGTCAAGCGGGAAAAGTGAAAACAGAAGTTCCGGTAATGGTGGTATTAGGAAATCCTCCTTATTCTGTTAGTTCCCAAAATGCGAGTAAACGCAAAAGAATCTTAAATCAAGATGAGAGATATTTGGCTGATGTTGAATATACTGGTTCAGCTTGGAATAAGAAATATAAAACTGGAAAAGCAGGTAAAACTATTACTGAATTAACCCATATTGGCGAACTTCTGGAATTATATAAAGGTAGAGTTAGGTTAGAAAAAGAAAAGAATATTCAACCTTTGGATGATGATTATATTAAATTTATTCGTTTTGCTCAATATCAAATTCAGAAAACACCCAAAGGTTATGGGATTATTGGTTTTATTACTAATCATTCCTATCTCAATGGTTTAATTCATCGGGGGATGAGAGAGGAGTTATTAAAGTATTTTGATACATTATATATCATGGATTTGCATGGTAATTCTTTATTAAAAGAAACTACACCAGAGGGAAATGTTGATCAAAATGTCTTTGATATTCAGCAGGGGGTAGCGATTTTAATTGCTGTGCGGGAAAAAAGCGAACCTGATTATTTTTCCACTGCTTATAAATCCAGAGATGGTGTGAAGGAAATGGCAAAGGTCTGGTATTATGACCTCTGGGGAAGTCGTGAAGATAAATATCGGTTTTTGGAATCTGCAAATTTAAATAATGTTGATTGGATAGAGTTACAACCAACAGCACCTAATTACTTTTTTACAGCTATCAATTATTCTTTAGATACAGAGAAAGAATATAAAAATTATTGGAATATTCAAGATATATTTTTAGTCTATTCCAACGTCATAGAAACGGGAAAAGATGATGTTTTAGTTGATTTTGAAAAAAATCAACTTCAAGAATTTATTAAAAAATTAGCTGACCCTAAAATTTCTGATAAAGACATAGCTGATATTTATAAAATTGGAGATTCTTCTAACTGGAATTTTTTTAAATCTCGATTATTGATCATCAAAGATGGAATGCAAGATCATCTAATTAAAAGAATATATTATAGACCATTTGATATAAGATTCACATATTTTCATAGCATTCTTAGAAGAATGCAAGAAAAAGTTTTAACAAATTTAATACAAGATAACCTGGGACTATTGGCGATGAGACAAGTAGCTTCAGGAGATAATCAATATACACATTTTATGGTTTGTAATCATATAGTGGATAATCGTAGTTTTTTTAGTAATAGAGGAAGACCAAGTGTTTTCCCTCTCTACATTTACCCAAATACGGGAAATCAACAAACGAACCTATTTATAGAAAAAACTTCTAATTTATCCCCAAAATTTTTAGAAACCATAAAACATAAACTGGGTAAAACACCAACCCCAGAAGCAATATTTTACTATGCTTATGCTATTTTTCACAGTCCCAATTATCGCAGCAGATACGCTGAATTTCTAAAAATAGATTTTCCTCGTCTTCCCTTAACCAGTAATCAAAAACTGTTTGACTCATTAGCTGAAAAAGGAGAAAAATTAGTAAATTTACATTTAATGAAATCTACCACACTGAACAATTTAATTACCACATTTGCAAATGAGGGAAATAACCAAGTTAGTGAAGTAACTTATAATTCAGAACTGCAAAGAGTATATATCAATAAACAGAGTTATTTTACAGATATTACTCAACATATTTGGGAATTTAAAATAGGTGGATATCAAGTATTAGATAAATGGTTGAAAGATCGAAAAAATGCGAATCGTGTATTATCTGATGATGAAATTATTCATTATCAAAAAATCGTTGTTGCTTTAACAGAAACTTTGCGCTTAATGCAGGAAATTGATAATTTAATTCCTGATTTCCCGATAAAATAAGATAAGAAGATGTTTTAAAAGTATGATTGGGAGGAATCAATCATCATGAACGTGATTGTGGCTAAGTGGACGATTGACGAATATCACAGCATGATTGACTCTGGTATTTTAGATGATCGCAAGGTGGAATTATTGGAAGGAGAAATTGTTGAAATGTCGCCAGAAGGAGAACCCCATGCTTATTGTAGCCATGAAGCGGGTCAGTATCTCACAAATTTGTTAGGCACACGTGCCACGATACGTCAAGCTAAACCCATTACCCTACCCAACGACTCGGAACCCGAACCTGATTTAGCCATTGTCCAAAGTTTAGGACGGGAGTATCGAGAACATCATCCCTATCCAGAAAATATTTTTTGGTTAATTGAGTATGCTAACTCTAGTTTAGAGAAAGATTTAGCACTAAAATCCAAAATCTACGCCGCAGCAGGTATTTTAGAGTATTGGGTTGTAAATCTCAAAAAGTTACATTTAGTGGTGTTTAGAGACATCCTAGATGGAGAATACGCGACAAAACAAACCTTGACTACAGGAACAATTCAACCTCTGGCATTTCCAGATATTTCTATTTCTGTAGAACAGATATGCGATCGCAATTAAATCAGTTAACAGTTAACAGTTAACAGTTAACTGTTAACTGTTAACTGTTAACAAGTTATCCCTGCTATATAAAACCTAGACAAAACTGGACTTTACTTTCTACTTCAACGGGAGCATGGGAGCAGTTATCCCTCAGTAGACTTTCACGCCTTAGCCAGACGCGATTGTGTTCCAATTAAGTTTCTGAAAAAGGCTACCACCATCATTGCTTGGTTTTCGCGTCGGCAATAGTCTCAATTCAATACTTGATATCACCGTATTATATATCAAGTAGTTGATTTTTTCCTAAAATATATATTGATTTTTGTCAATATAAGTATAGTTTTGTCTATGAAATTGTCAACTTAGGACTTGCTCTTAACTGATAACTGTAAACCATCCCATTGATTTTATCTTTCCACTTCCGCCACTTCTTTGGGAACCCCAGCCGTTAAAACTTCATGGCCTGTAGGCGTTACCAAAACATCATCTTCAATGCGAATCCCAATACCTACCCAGCGCGGGTCTGTTTCTGGTTGGTCTTCTGCTAGTTTGGTATCTGGAACTATATAAATTCCCGGTTCCACAGTTAACACCTGTCCAGCTTGCAAAATCTGCGGTTTATCTTCACCGTGTTGGTAAACACCCACATCATGAACATCCAAACCTAACCAATGGCTGGTGCGGTGCATATAATAAGGTTTATATTTTTCTTCCTCAATTAACTTGTCAATTTCACCTTTGAGGATACCAATTTCTACTAATCCTTCAGTGATGACACGCACGGCAGCATCGTGAACTGCGTTAAAAGTATTACCGGGTTTTACTTGGGCGATCGCCTGTTTTTGAGCCTCTAAAACAATCTCATACAATGTTTTTTGTTCTGGTGTAAACTTACCCCCTACTGGAAATGTCCGGGTAATATCAGAGTTGTAATAACCATAAGCACAACCAGCATCAATCAGCAGTAATTCCTGATCCTGCATTTGCCGATGATTTTCGATGTAATGTAATACACAGGCATTCACCCCAGAAGCGACAATGGAAGGATAAGCTGGCCCCATCCCACCGCGTAACTTAAAGGTATGTTCTATTTCCGCCTGGATTTCGTACTCATAACGTCCGGGTGCGGTAAATTCCCTAGCGCGATTGTGTGCTTCCACGGCGATGTCGGCAGCTTGACGCATCAATTGCAATTCAGGTTGACTTTTTACCAATCTCATGCTGCTGAGGATGGTTCCAGTATCTTCGATGCCAGTGGGGCCTATGCCACGCTTGGGGTATGTCCGCAGTAAACTTTGGTAATGTGTGAGGATTTTATCATTAAAAGTGCGATCGCGTCCTAAATGATAGTAAATGCGATCGGCTTTTTCCAAATATTGGGGTAACTTTTCATCGAGTTCAGCAATTGGGTAAGCTGCATCAGCACCATACATTTCCTTGGCTGCATCTACTCCACAAAGATAACCAGTCCAAACTTCCTTTTCTCGGTTCTTCGGTTGGACAAACAACACAAACCGATGTTCTGGATGGTGTGGCGTTAATACTGCTACAGCTTGGGGTTCATTAAACCCAGTCAGATAGAAAAAATCACTGTCCTGACGATAAGTATATTCCACGTCATTGTGCATGACTGCCATTGGCGCACTGCGAAAAATCGCCGTACCATTACCAATTTTTGCCATTAACTTTTCACGACGCTGCTGATATTCTGCTTGCATAGCTAATCAATTTGTTAATTTTAGTATTATTCTACACTTTAGGCAACTGTAGACTGGGGAATGTTGTTGCTAATTACAATTATTTTAAACAATATTTATGCCATTAATCACTTATAACCCTATCAACATCTGTGATCAATTCAATCAAAGTTTTATAATGTATTCATAATAACAGTATTCTCTCACAATTTAGCGCTAGTTAAATATAGATTTTTCATGATAATTAATGCGACTAAATATATATTATACATTGTCTATAAATCCTGATAATTTACTTCCATAAATTGGTTAAGTAAACCTAGAAATGTCTGAGAAAAGTGACAATTATTAAAAATAAAGGTTCATAAAGAAATATTTAAATTACAAAAAAGGTATTGAAATAACAGAAACCGATTAAACAAAAAAGGTAAAACTTATATGACAACAAGTCATAAAAATACACTATGTTTGGACAGCAAAGTTCCTCTGTGTTTGAGCAAACAATAAAGAAAGCATTTGATAATTCTTTGGCAAAATCAGCGTTTTTATTATCTGATTCTTCCTCAGAATTAAGTACTACTTTACCAAGTAGTAGTAGTTCCTCCCAATTCAACAGTACAGCCACAATTCCCAATTTATTTGGAGGATCAAACCCCAACCCTAATCCTTACTTAACCAGTGCGGCGATAGTTCCTGATTTCAACGGTGATGGCAAAACAGATAAACTTTGGGTAAATGCTGAAACAGGTGAAATCATCGTTCGGCTAATGGATGGAACCAGGATTATTGAAGAAGCTTCCCTCGGTCAATATGACCTATCATCGATGTCTTACAAAATTGCCGACTTCAACGGTGATGGTAAGACTGACTTCTTGTTGCGTAATCAGACAACAGGCGATAATCGCATTGTGCTAATGGATGGCACAAGAGTTGCTAATACACTTGCACTCGAATCAGTTGACCCCAATTGGACAGCTAGCATTGGCGATTTCAATGGCGATCGCAAAACCGATATTTTCTGGCATAGTAACCAAAGCGGTCAAAATGCTATTTGGACAATGGATGGTACTACAGTTGTTGACGCAACCGTTCTAGAAACCACAGACGCATTATTTGCTCCCACCATTGTAGATTTTGACGGTAATGGCAAAAGTGATGTCTTCTGGCGCAATCAAACAACTGGTGAAAACAAAGTTTGGTTCATGGATGGGACTAACAAATCCGAATTTGCTCTGCAATCGCAAGACCCATCTTGGGACTTTACCCTTGGTGATTTCAACGGCGACTTTAGAACTGACCTGCTGTGGCGCAATGCAGAAACAGGCGAGAACAAGATTTGGACAATGAATGGTATTTTTGTCACTGAAGGTGCGCTAGCAACACGAGACTCATCCTGGACATCTTCCATTGGTGACTTCAATGGCGATGGTAAGACAGATATCTTCTGGAATAATCAGGTAACTGGTGAGAACACCGCCTGGTTAATGGATGGCACAGCAGTCAGTACTGAAGCTTTCCTACCTAGCATTGCTCCTGGTTTGACCCCATCATTGGGTGACTTCGATGGTAATGGCACAACTGACATTTACTGGCGCGACCAACAAACAGGTGTAGATAGAATTTGGTCGATGAATGGCACAACAGCAACTGAGTCTTTTATCGCCGAAGAAAATAGACTTTCTCCAGAATGGTTTACCGCCTAGATGAGTGCTTTTGAAAGCGCTGAGTGCTGAGTATAAACCCAGTGTAATTACATATTAAACCCCTGTACTCTTTTTCCCCTCCTCGCTTGCACCGGAGGGGTTAGGGGTGGGGTCTTTTATTAATCAAGATTTATTAGACATCTCCGAAAACTATCAAACCCTTGCAGTTACGATATTTTTGGTGAGCGATCGCTAACTGCAAATATCCTGAGATTCTACGGTAGAATAGGTGTTAGAAATGCGTGTTGTTGGTAATTAGCCAAAAGTAGGATCTCTTTGAGGTAATTTTATTATAAATAATTTCAAGTTTTTATAGTTACAAAATAAATGTGCCAATGCGTAATCTAACGAGTCCACAAATAGTCATAATTATCTGCTCGTATTTAGAGGAATTTAATCTAAATCTTTCTTGAGCTACTCTAAATATCTTCACTAAACGAATTAAATGTTCTACAAATATGCGCTCTGATGCCAGTTCTTTATTTTGAATTTTTTGTTCAGAACTTAATTCTTTTTTTCTAGGCTTTTTTT
Organism: Nodularia spumigena CCY9414; assembly: GCF_000340565.2. Lineage (NCBI taxonomy): Bacteria > Bacillati > Cyanobacteriota > Cyanophyceae > Nostocales > Nodulariaceae > Nodularia > Nodularia spumigena. The sequence goes on along the minus strand of NZ_CP007203.1, from coordinate 2,062,938 downwards.
CAGGTGTTTTAATTGATTTCTCTCCTTGGTAAGCTTTGTCACCGGAAAATTTTTGTTTCTCTTCAAACCCATTTTTATTTTCCCGAAATAAATTTATGTCACTTTTTCGTCCTGGCTCACCAGCTACTACATCAACAATATCTCTACCATTAGGCAGAACAATTAATTGACTTTTTCTAGTGTGCATTTTCTTCTTACCTGAGTAATATTTTTCCTGCTGTTGATACTCTGAAGGTCTTTCTATGGGCTGTTCATAGCTATCTACGATTAGTTCAAAGTCTGTTAAAACTTCTTTAACAATTTCATAGTCACTGGAGTTTTTTTTACCTGTTCTACTAAACTTGGTGGTAATAATTCTCCCAATAATGGCAACCAATAGTTAAACGTATCATTTGCAGTTGTTTCACTCACGCCAAATTGAATACCCAATAGTTGAAATGTGGTTAAATGTCGTAAATATGTTAGGGTGAGAATTATTTGCTCCGATGGTGATAATTTTGGTCTGCGACCACCTCCACCCAGAATAATTCTCACTTTTCTATCTTCAAGCAATTCTCGTTTATGATTGTGCAGTTTAATGGCTTTGTCTAAAAGTTCCTGCAACTGTTCATATTTCAGCCCTACTAAACGCTGTGCTTCCTGGGGATTATT
>NZ_CP007203.1:2060736-2062227 GCF_000340565.2 Nodularia spumigena CCY9414 | reverse complement strand
CACGCTGTTGCAGCAATTCAGCTTGCGTAAGTCCCAAGGGGACACGCTTCGCGAACGGCATCTACAAAAACTCGGACGCTTGACTAAAAGACCATTAGAAGTTGCAATAAAATTTGTTAATCCAACATCTATTCCTACTGCTTCCCCGTGTGGCATGGGTTGGGGTAGACTAATATCCCACTGGATAGTTAACATTACGTACCATCCAGAAACACGCTTGACTACACGTGCTTGTTTCATCCCTCCCCCATCTGGGATTGAACGGGATTGTCGGAATTTAACCCAACCAATCACAGGTAGGTTAATTCTCCCACCACTTAATTTATCCCCCTTCATTTGCCAGAAGACAAAACTACGCATCTTTCCAGATTTTTTAAATCTAGGAAATCCATGATTTTGTTCCCACATACTTGTGAATGCGTTTTCAACTCGTTTTAACGTTTGTTGCAATACCTGAGATTGTACTGATTTTAGATCAGGATTAGCCCTTTTGGCTTCGGTTAATGATTTGCATTGACTAGCGTAGGTGGGACGGGGAGTCTCAGCAGAAATGATGTATTATGAAAAAACGAACCACGAAGGACACAAAGGACACGAAGTTAAGAGGGTTTCAGAGAGTTCTTGCGTAAGTCCTAATTATTTTTAACTATCGCTATAATGAAAGATAAATTAAATGCTCAAATAAAAAGCCTTCCTAGAAGGACGGGGAACCTTAAACCCACTATTTTCGGTAAATATCTCTAATTACCAATTCTGACTAAATTTTTCGTGAATGTCCAATTAATACATACACTTTTATCAGCGTCCTGAGCGAGAAATGATTAAACAGTTATCATCAGGGGTAACTGCCTTTATCCCAAAATATTTATATGCTAAGTCAGACGCTAAAATACGCTTATTACCCCGGCTGTGTGGCTCAAGGAGCTTGCCGAGAGCTTTATATATCAACTCAAGCTTTAACTCAAGCATTGGGTATTGAACTAATTGAACTGAAAAAAGCTGCTTGTTGCGGTTCAGGCACATTTAAAGAAGATTCCCAATTACTCGAAGATACTGTCAACGCCAGAAATATAGCTTTAGCAGAAGAATTAAATCTACCTTTACTTACCCATTGCAGCACTTGTCAGGGTGTAATTGGTCATGTCAACGAAAACCTGAAACAATGCCAAACAAACAACCCTGGCTATGTGGAACAAGTAAATGGCTTATTGCAAAAAGAAGGGTGTTCACCTTATCGTGGCAGTAGCGAAGTTAAACATATTCTCTATGCGCTGCTCACAGATTATGGTTTAGAGGAAATTACCAAACGTGTCACACGTAAGTTAACAGGATTAAAATGCGCCGCTTTTTATGGCTGCTATCTCCTGCGCGCTCAAAAGTATATGCCCTATGATGACCCCTTCCACCCCGAAGGTATGGAAAATATGTTTCGGGCGGTAGGCGCAACCCCGAATTTATTACCGTGGTCGGACTCAATGTTGCGGCTGGCCT
>NZ_CP007203.1:2038287-2060676 GCF_000340565.2 Nodularia spumigena CCY9414 | reverse complement strand
GCGTGAAGTCTACTGAGGGATAACTGCTCCCATGCTCCCGTTGAAGTAGAAAGTAAAGTCTAGTTTTGTCTAGGTTTTATATAGCAGAAATAGAGGGAACAGTCAAAACTCTCACCATTAAACGCACACCATTGGGTGAGTTGTTCATGGTTGTAGTTGTTGATGAAGGTGGTCAAGCCGAAGTTGAAGTCAAGACAGGTAAAATCGCTGGCTTTGACTTTGGTTTAAAAACATTTCTCACTTGCTCCGATGGCACAAAAGTTGAATCTCCCCAATTTTTCAAACAATCGCTTCATCTGATTAAAAAAGCTCACAGACACCACTGTGCAAAGTCCAAAGGGTCGGCTAATCGTGAAAGAGCTAGAAAGAATCTGGTACGCAGGTATGAAGATATTTCTCACAAAAGACGCGATTGGTTTTGGAAATTAGCACATGAGTTAACTGACCGAAAAACGAGACGCAAGCCCCTGACTTTAGGCATGGGGAGAAGGCGGTAAGAACTTTTAAGTTCCGTCAAACGATTGCGTGGCTTTAGCCACAGTGTTAAAATAGATTAGCGAGAAAACAAGTAGGAATAACCTTCAGCGCATTGAAGTATCCTAGTACGGAGCAATCCCGGCAACGGACATATCCGACTCGATTCGGAATAGTTAAAGGGCGAATAATGGCAGGATATGGAGCGTTCATCTTTAAAATATGAAGGACTCAGAAAGTATGCGCGAATGAGAGCAAAAGCTCTTTGAGTGAGTAGAGGGATACTTGAATGTCCCGTTGTCGCCTTTTTCAGGTAGGCAAGAATCCCCTGGCTTTAGACGTGGGGAGGTTCAAAAGTTTGATCTGCTGTGTTTTGAAACCTTAAACCTCTTGGGGATGCAACGTCTTTGGGGGAGAAAAATATCAGACCTAGCTTTTGGCGAATTTCTGCAAATCTTAGAATGGGTGGCTCAAAAGAAGAACAAACGTGTGATATTTATTGACCGATGGTATCCCAGCAGTAAGACTTGTGCTAATTGTGGACATCTTTTAGACAGTTTAGATTTGTCAGTTAGACAGTGGCGTTGTCCCTCTTGTCAGTCAGTCAACTCCAGAGATGAGAACGCCGCGCTTAATATTAAAATGGTTGGGGCATCAACCATCGGGTTAGGCGATGTCAGACAGGCAAAGCCTGCAATCGCTGTTTGAGCCTAGAATCCCCATGCCTTTAGGCTGGGGAGTATGTCAATACGCACTAATTGGCTAATTTGACGGATTAATTCGCCTAATTGACCTTCTTCCAGTAGGGTGTTGATTAAGGAAAGTCCATTGGTAGATAGCATTAATTTTATTAACACATAGAAGCTTTGTTGTAAATCGATAAAAGATGAAAATTATCTGAAAAATCAACGTAAATGGGAAATCATTAGCTATTGATCATATTTTTGTAGTCCCAGAGAAGTATAGCCAGGATAGGGAGGAAAGAAAATTTCCCCTTTAAGTTTTAAACTTTCTGGAGCTAGAATTGTTACAATTCTTTCAGATTCGACATTGAAGCCTTGATCCAATCTGAGACGTTAGAACTACTCGAATGGCATCGCCTTTGCCAGCATCTTTCCACATTTGCGGCAACTAAGCTAGGGGCGATCGCATCACTTCATCTGAACATCCCTGCATCCCTTGCAGCAAGTAAGCAGTTGTTGGCACAGACTAAAGAAGTCTACCAACTGGAAACTCGGACTAACACAGGACTATCTTTTGAGGGAATTCAAGATATTGGTGATTCCTTGGAACGCGCCGAACTTAGCGGTATTTTAGCAGGGGATGAACTGCTGGCGATCGCTACGACTTTGGCAGGAACGAGAAATTTACGTCGTGTCATTGATAACCAAGAAGATTTACCCACCCTGGCGGATTTAGTCGCGGATTTGCGGACTTATCCCGAACTAGAGCAAGAAATACACCGTTGTATTGATGAACGCGGCCAAGTAACTGATCGTGCTAGCCTTAAACTGGGAGAAATTCGCACAGAATTACGTAAAATACGCAGTCAGATTACTCAAAAGCTGCATAATATTTTACAAGCAAAGTCTGGAGCGGTTCAAGAACAGATTATCACGCAACGGGGCGATCGCTATGTCATCCCGGTGAAAGCACCTCAAAAAGATGCCATTCCCGGCATTGTGCATGATACTTCCACCAGTGGGGCGACTCTTTACGTAGAACCTAATTCCATTGTGCCTTTTGGTAATCAACTGCGGCAAACTATTAGAAGAGAGCAAACAGAAGAAGAAGCGATTCGCCGGTCATTAACACAAAAAGTAGCAGAAGTCAAGCCAGATTTAGAACGGTTGTTAGCAATTGTGACGACGTTGGATTTAGCCACCGCCAGAGCGAGGTATAGTTTCTGGTTAGGAGCAAATCCCCCCAGATTTATCAACCGTGAAGACAATGAAATGATTACTCTGAGGCAATTACGGCATCCTCTGTTAGTGTGGCAACAGCAGCACGAACATGGTCAAGCTGTGGTTCCTGTGGATTTACTTATTAGTCCCCATCTGCGAGTAGTAACGATAACCGGACCGAATACCGGGGGTAAAACAGTTAGTTTAAAAACCTTAGCTTTAGCAGCTTTAATGGCGAAGGTAGGTTTATTTGTTCCCGCCCGTGAACCTGTAGAAATACCTTGGTTTGAGCAGGTATTAGCTGATATTGGGGATGAACAATCTTTACAGCAAAGTTTATCTACGTTTTCTGGACACATTCGCCGGATTAGTCGGATTTTAAATGCGTTGGATCAGGAGGAAGAGTCAGAAAATATTTCCTTATCTCCCGACTCCCCACACTCCCCCCACACTCCCCACACTCCCCACACTCCCCACTCCTCACTGGTATTACTTGATGAAGTCGGTGCAGGAACTGATCCAGTGGAAGGTAGTGCTTTGGCGATCGCCTTGTTGCAATATCTCGCCAATCATGCCCAATTAACCATTGCGACAACTCACTTTGGGGAATTAAAAGCGCTGAAGTATGAAGATGAGCGATTTGAAAATGCTTCGGTAGAATTTGATGAAAGTACCCTTTCGCCTACCTATCGTTTACTGTGGGGAATTCCTGGACGTTCTAACGCCTTGACAATTGCCCGGCGTTTGGGTTTAAAACCAGAAGTGATTACACAAGCCAAAACTCAAGTAGGAGGGGCGACAGACGAAGTTAATCAGGTGATTGCGGGGTTAGAAGCGCAACGTCGCCGCCAAGAAACCAAAGCTGCGGAAGCTCAAAGTTTGTTGCAGCAAGCGGAACGTTTATATAAGGAAGTGTCGGCAAAATCTGATGCTTTGCAGGAACGGGAAAAAGCTTTGCGGGCTGATCAGGAAGTAGCAGTACAGCAAGCGATCGCTCAAGCTAAAGGTGAAATTGCCCAAGTGATTCGCCGTTTGCAAAAGGGGACACCAAAAGCCCAAGATGCTCAACAAGCAACGGATGCGTTAAACCAAATTTCCCAGAAATATCAGCCAAAGGTAGCACCCAAACCCAAAGTAGGGTTTATGCCGAAAGTAGGCGATCGCGTGCGGCTTTCCCAATTTGGGCAAACAGCAGACGTTTTAACCTCCCCTGATGCTGATGGTGAATTTAGTGTACGTTTTGGCATCATGAAAATGACAGTGAAGCTGGAAGACATCGAATCTTTGGATGGACAAAAAGCTGAACCAATCGTCAAACCCAAGCCAGCCCCAGCCCCAGTTACTCCACCCGAACAAAGCGCCCCAGCGATTCGCACTTCTCGAAATACAGTAGATTTACGTGGTAAACGGGTAGCTGATTCCGAGATTGTTTTAGATAAAGCCATTTCTGAAGCTACAGGCCCTTTATGGATTATTCACGGACATGGAACGGGGAAGTTACGCCAAGGAGTCCACGCCTTTTTGCACCAGCACCCCAGAGTTAGTCACCATGAACCAGCAGAACAGGCAGATGGTGGTAGTGGTGTGACTATTGCCCATATCAAATAAAGTGGCAATAAATATCACTGGCGCAGACTAATAAATTTTTAATATCTAGTTACTGATTGTCTTAATATTATGAGTAATTAGCAATTAGATATTAACTAAATTCAGTGAGGTTTATTTATACATTTCTACTGAAATAATGGTTTTGTTTGGGAATAACTTTATCACTTTTGTCAAGTAAATTGGTGGAAAATTAATTTTCATCTAGTAGAGTAAGACAAAGACTATTGCTGTTGACCAAAATGAGCAAAGCTTGCGGCAGCTTCTAGCTAATAGCGATGGGAAACCAAGCTTGAGATTTAAGAGTCTGGTTTCAAAATGGGTAACAGCAACAGCCCCTACAGCCTGATCACCTATGCTAAAAGTTATGCACTCGGCCGCCGATTCAGCCACACCCAATCCCCAGTGGGCGGATTTAATTAAACTTCCCGCCCCAAACACAGTGCAATGGGACAACATCAAAACCCAGTTAGACTTGGTGCTGTTGGCGCTAGAAACCTTAACTGGGATTGGTTCCGAGGCCATGCTGTCTGCGGCCATTAATCTGAATTTAGAGTCAAGAGTGCCAGACCGGGTAGCTTTATGGCGATTGCGTCAGTCTAATCCCTTACGCAAAGGTCAAGGTGGGCGGAAAAAGCTAGATGTCGAAGAAGCGCGATCGCTTGTTCTGATTATCTGCTACCTCGCCAAACAGCACCAAGAATTGATTCGCCGTGCTGTTGGTCTGTTGGAAAAAATGGCGGAAAACAAGCGGGAACCTCATCAGGCTGCCTTACTTGGAGATTATATCGATGCTTTCTGCAATACCTACCAAGAACGGATGGAAGAAGACGACCAAATAACCACGGATCTACTTACCCACTTGGCACTAAAACTGCTTGTAGATTTACTGTTTTACAGTGCGCCTGGTGGACACCGCCGCCTCTGGCTAGCACTCATAGATAGTTCTGCCAAATTTTAGTTAATCTTCTCCCTCGCCGTTTCTGCCATGCCACCATTAAATTCTGTCATTAGACGCTACACACCCCCGACTTGTACCTTAGAAATTTTGGCGCAAAGTTCACCTTTATCCCATTGGATGGGAAAAACGGTGATTAAGCAGCTAACTTTTGAATTACATTTTGATGATCCGCAACTACCAGAAGAAGGTAGAATCACAATTCGGGGCGATCGCGACCAACTAGAAATTTTGTGTGATGTTGTCACCAGCTATGTGCAAGAATTTCTCCAGCAACCCCCAGATAACTTTTGGACCAATCTTTCGGAACCAGAGGATTCTAGTAAAGTATCCCAGGATTCAGAATTCATAGATTTTCAGCAAACTTCACTACCCAGCGCTAAAACCTTCAAATCTTTTACCTCCCAAACATCACAGAGCAAAATCTACTTAGAACCAGGCAATTATTTAACTCATAATTTGTTTATCGGTTCCCTAGCTAACCAAACATCTGGTTCTGTGATTCCACTGAGTCTGCTGCAACTATTCGATTTAGCAACTGCTTTAGACGAATACTCGGCTGATGTCATGGCCTTACCAAATCTGAATCAAAATCATAAAGTTCTGCGATTACCTGCTTGGGCCCCTATTGCCGCCGTCATGGTCTTAGGTGTAGGGTTACTACCAGCGACTTGGCATTTTGCCAACAACAACAAACAAAATCAACTAGAAATAGCCACAACATCGCAGCCAGAAGAGGTGAAAACGGCCTTAGAACCCTCACCCTCTCTCGAACCTCCCACATCGCCACCCGCATTTACACCGCCGGATGATTTGCAACCGCCACAACCTTTTGACTCGAACTCTCAACTTCCCACTGCTAGTTTCCCTCAACAGCCCCAGACAGCACCTAATTCTAGCCTCTTTCCTAATTCCTCTTCATCTCTACCATCAGCACAAGATCCACTGTTGATATTTGAGTCCAAGATTCCAAATATAGAAAGTAATAGGCGAAGTTCAGCCTCGACAATCATTCCTCAACAGGAAATTGCTGTTCAGCCAAATTCTATCGGCTCAATTACTCAGATTGAAAGTGGGCTAACCCAAAGGCGGACTTTACCACCCCGCCTATCTGCTGACAGAGAAACATTACCCAGTATCTCATCAGTTCCTTTAACTGTGTCTACCAATCCCAACAACAATCTTAGGCAGACTTCTTCCCCCTCTGACTCACTACTCAACCGACAGCAAATTGAAAAAACAATCAATTCTTCTGTAAATGTGGCTAGTGAGGCAAATAATAATGATTCATTCGTTGCTAGATCAACGAGTCAACCGATAAATCCCACACCTGAAGACTTTACCACTCGTCGCACCTTGTTTGACACACCTCAAGTCGCAGAAGCGAGAGAAATCTTCACAAAGCGCTGGCAGCCAGCTACTGGATTCACTCAAACATTAGAATATAGTTTAATAGTGAGTATTGATGGTACAATAGAAAGAATTTATCCCCTAAATCAGGCTGCGAGAACATTCATCGACAGTGCTGGGATGCCTGAAATTGGTCAACCCTTTGTTTCTGCCAATAAAAATGGAGAAAATGTCAGAATTCGAGTGGTTCTCAGTCCTGACGGCAAAGTTCAGACATTTCCCGAAAATGAATAATTTAAAATTCGTCCCTGATAATTAGTATTTATGTATCAGGTAGGATCAATGTCCACCTGATACAACACCACCTATAAAGGCTTTCTCATTACGAATTATTAATGGGATTTTTGGTTTTTTAACTTTTGCTTTTTACGTCGCTGTTCAGCAGCATATACAGCCTTTTCCACTGGATAGCCTGCAATCGGTATAGCCTGATATTTGCGTTCTTCTTCTAACTTTTTCAGTTCGGTGTAATCAACCCAATGGATGCAATCGACAGGACAAGTATCAATTGCTTCCTGGATGATTTCCTCGCCGTCACCATCTTGGCGAATTACGCGCGATCGCCCATAATCTGGTTCAATGTAGAAGGTGTTACGTGCCACATGAGCGCAGTGTAAGCAGCCAATACAGGTGATTTCATCAACGTAAACACCCTTTTGACGCTCAATACCACCCAATTCCGGCTCCAAACCAGAGCGTTCTGGGTCATCTCGTAAGAAGCCGCCTAACTCTGGTTCTAAACCGTTCTGGTTGTCTTCTGGTTCTGACTGCGAGGGCAGAAAATCAGCCATTACGCACTCCAGCGTTGTACTACTAAGCGAATTGAGCCATCTTGATTTTTTTCTTGTTCAGTCACTTGAAAGCCTGCGCGAGCAGTTTCTTTCACAACGGACTGATAAGCATAGCGTTGAGTAACTTGGCGTAAGAACCCATCTACAGACAAGCCTTGTTGCCAATATTGCAAGTCAGCCACCAACTCATATTCTTTGCCATTCCATCTAAAACCGATGTCATAGCCATTTTCCTGCTCAATGGTGACTTCCGCAGGATGAGTTTGACCGCGATAGCCTCGGACTTCGCGTGGGCCGGGTTTCCAGTCTATACCCAATTCAGTTAGAGCATCTTTCAAAGAATCAAGGTTACGGATTTGAGTTTTAATTTGGCTAAAGTGTGACATGGCAGTTGTGAATAAATGACACGAAACTTTTAAGAAAATTTACCAATCGCTGTATGTGGCTTGGGTAGTTGCTACAGCTGATTGTTGCACCTGTGCGGCGAAGAATTCTGAGGTTGGCTGATGAGTAAGTACTTGTCCCAGTTGTGCTTCTATTGCTGCTGTAACCTCAGCGCAAGAGTTGCCCACAATGCCAGTGACTGTTTCTTGTACTCGACCGTCTGGATAGATGATGAACTCTAATGTCTCCATGTTTTAGCCAACCTTGATAGTACGTTTGAACTTACTGCCTGAGCAGCAGGCTAAAAATATAGCCATCGAAACATTGTTACTTAGATACAAACTTGCCATTTGTGAACAAATGTTTCATCTCTCAAAATATATATCTCAGAATCTTTACAAATTTTATTAATATTATAAGCACATACATCAGTTATTAGTTAGTTTCGCTTAACATACTAAATTAGTCAAGCTCACAATTCCGCAGCCAAGACTAGCCAGAAAAGCCCTCAAATCGAGCATTAGCAGTAGCTTAACCCGTGCTGTGGTTCATAAAAGTATACATTTTATTGAAAATTTTTATCATTACCATTGTAATATACACTATTCTTGCCATAGATAGTTTCAATGAGGGTAGTTTCACCCAGCCGGATTATTTCATCTGTGCGCTACGAGATGCGATCTTCTTCACGGTAGGGTGTGTTGTCGCGCAGCGCAACGCACCTTGAACTGTTGACGGTGCGTTAGCCTACGGCATAACACACCCTACGAATAATTTATATTTTATATACATTTAATTAATTTTTCTCACTTACTTTTTTACCAAAATAGCTAAAGCGATCGCAACCACCCTAAAAAATCTTTTGTACTGGCGAAATATTTCTGTATTCCTGCTGCGCCCAATATTTGCTTAATCTCTTTTGTCCCAAAGTCTTTGGAGTTTCCAGTCAACAGAACTTTCTGATCATCTGAAGAGGTTTTAGAGTGATTAAGAATAGAATGCAAAATTAAATTATCTGTGGGATCAGGAATAAGTTGCTGATTAAGGCTGTCTATAAGTCAGGACTTACGCAAAATCATGAAAAAACGAACCACATTCGCGTAGCGTCTCCCCTTGGGAGAAGAACGCGTTGGCGCTAGCCTCTCCCCTTGGGAGAAGGACACGAAGGAAAGAGGGTTGCAGAGAGTTATTGCGTAAGTCCTATAAGTATAGATTGTTCTAAATTTATTAACTCTACATTATCCGTAGCCCATTTTAACACTTCAAAAAGGCGAATGTTAATATCATTAATTCTTGCATCAGTCTTAATTTTTGCTTGCTCCAGAAATCTCTTAATTTCTTTGGAATATTCAGAATTTATATCTCCTTTTAGTTTATTAATTTCATCCCCCATACGAACTTTAAAAGTATTACTTCTTTGACGTTCATTTTCTAGTACAGAGAGAGCTTCCATACAACAAATTGTAGGGGAAACAATTTTAAGTTTATTTAACCCAATTAACTCAGAAGCTAGATGACTGACTAATTCCTCAGCTTCTTTATCCTGATTTTTAGCAAAACCAATAAAGAAATTAGTCTCAATGTAAAGCGTAATCACTAGATTTACTATCCTTTATTGTCGTACATCTGCCAGTTTTACAACAAAACCTATCTCCTTTAACTCTTCTGATTTAGGGGGATGATCTGTTTTCCAGTTGTAGGCTAAATCTCTCAACCATCCCTCAACTAATGTTTCTAGATAATATTCAAAAATCCTCTTCTTACTAAATTCAGAATCATATTCAGTCATAACTTCATGAGTCGGGAAGGTGTATACAGATTCTAGATTTTTACCTTCCCATTGAAAAATATTAATGTTTTCAGGAGTAGCGGTCATCCCATAAGGAACTATGAGATGATTATGTTCATACTCAAATTTGAGCATTTCTTCTACTTTTGATTGAATATCTTCCTCAATGTCTCTGGCTCTAATTTTCGATACTAAAAGCTTTTGTCCGTTTTTATCCCAAGCTGTAATATCAGATACTTCTGTTGTTGGGTTACTTAGTTTTTCAACGTCCATTTTTTCGTCCTCGTGACATTGACTGTATCGACTATATATTAATTTTAGACGATAGGCGATCGCACACCCACAGAAAAGTTTGAGGCGAATATAATTCGCTACTACACAAGCAAAGTCCACCTGCGTGGACTAATGAGATATTAACCCGCGTAGGTGGGTTTCGTCTGTGTAGCCGTGACTTCTAGTCGCCAAGTTAGTCTTCAACTGCGAAAATTAGAAGAGTTAGTACAAGAAAATCAAACAAAGCTTTTGGAGGCTTGGGATGGGTATTTTGGCAGTTAGGGCGGATGAAAGAGTTAAGAATGTTACTTTTTCTGAAGAAACTATCAGTGTTGATTTAATGGATGGACGCACAATTACAGTACCATTGGTGTGGTATCCCAAGCTGCTTAATGCTACTCGTGAACAGCGATTAAAATGGGAAACCTGCGGCGGTGGTTACGGTATTCATTGAGAAGAAATTGACGAAGACCTCAGCACTGAAGGTATGTTACGTGGCGCACCTGCACCAAGGGCTAAAATGGTCGGTTAACATTAATAATTAGAAGTACAAAGAATTATTATGGATGCTTTAATTGAAGAACTAAATGCAAAGTTAAGTTACTGGGAACCAGTTATAGCAGATCAAGTTCGCCATTGTATTCTAGAAATAATGGAAATGGCAGACCAGGATGTTTTAGACATTCTCAAAACTCGTAAAGTAGAGCAGGAAGTTTTGGATTTGTTGGATGAAACCTAAACTTGGTGAAATTTGGCTGGTTAATTTGGGGATATTGTTAAAAATACGCCCAATTCTTATTGTATCCCGTAATTGAATAAATAGGTGGGTAAACAACTCATATTAAATACTCTCATTCCAATACTCTAAACCAGTTACAATAACCTCTTCTAGCCACTGCTTAAAACGCTCTGTAAGATTGCTTTCTTCATCAGCATAGGAAAACTGAAATAAAGAATCTGTTAAGGATTGGATATCACTAATATTTCGTTCACCCTCTTCAGTATTATCTCTGTGGTATGCACAAGCAGAACAAGCGAGTAACCCACGATATTCATGTCCGATGACATGAAATGAAAGCAGAATTGTTGTGGTTGATTCTACATCGATGACTAATTGTATCCAACTATGATAAGGGCGAAGATTAGCAAAATAGCCTAATTGTTTAGCTGTTTCTACCACTTGGAAACGATGATAATATGATTTAGGATCACCGGCGGGAGCAGCACGGGTAAAAATTTGAGCATCACTTAATAGATTCTGAACAGATAACTTAATTTCATTGGCAATATCTTGTAAACGAGTAGATGCAATTTCAAACAAATTAGTAGCAAAGCCCTCAACTTTTTGACAGCGATCCTGAATGGTAGCTGATTGGTTTTGCTTAATCTTGTCGGCGATAGAAGCGATAACAGCTTGGGCGCGTCGCGTTTCTGACAAAATTTGTTCAGATAAACCAAGACTGCGAATAAACGCCTGTTTTTGACTCTTACTAAATAGATTAATCAAGTTTGATAGATTACCTTGATCTGCTTGCTCTGAAGCCGCGATATAAGCGGCTCTATCATCACGAGTCAGAGCCAAAGGAAACCATCCAGCTTGCATAAAAACTAAACTAGCAATACACCGAGCAACTCGACCATTACCATCTTGAAATGGATGAATTTGGGTGAAGCGGTGATGCAGCCATGCTGCTTCTACTTCGGGCGGAATTTTTTCTATTCGATGTTGATGATGCCATTGAATTAAATTATCCATTTCAGATGCGACCTGTTCTGGAGGACAATATTCATGTATTAAGCCATCAGGTCTTTCAGGATTGTTAGGTTGTTGCTTCCAATCACCTCGTATAAGATCAACACGAATAATTTGTCCTGTCGGTGTTTTAGCTTCTGTACTATCTTGATTTTGAGTTAGAAGTTGATGTAACTGTTTGATGTAAAAAGTAGATAAAGTTCTTTGTCCACCTACAAAGTCAAACAATCCTTCGATAGCTGCTTCTTGGTCTTGGATGAGAGATATAACTTGCTTAATTGGACGATCTGTGGCTCCATGAGGAATTAGAGCTTCATTAATTCCTTGTTCAATTAATAAGCGAGTGATTCCTCTATCTAAGGTATATAATCTTTCAATAATTCCAGTTTCGATAGCAATTTCTCGCCGTAACCTATCCATAAAGGTTTGAAATTCTCCAGAGGAACGGAGTCTCTCTGCTTGTTCATTCCAAACAGTTACTAAAGGTGGTAACTCAGCACTTGCCAAATTTTCCCAATTTGATGGTAAATTTTCTATTGGTTGCCACTGCATAATTAATATTAAAAAACCTAAATATATAGTTTAATAAGAGATTAAGACGGTTTTAATCGAAATCTTTGATGGATATTCGTAGCTTACCGTTCGCGGTAGCATCTCGAAGTGAATGTATCGCACTCCAATGTATATCAGAAGTGCGATTCTCCTATCTGTTTTGCTAAGTACCTAGTTTAGTAATTTGTAAATCTTCAATCATCTTCGATAAGGCTCAATTAAAAAATGTCATCATCCGATGTGTCATCATCTGATTGATTCTCATCAATAATATCATCATCCGATGTGTCATCATCTGATTGATTCTCATCAATAATATCATCATCAAATGTATCATCATCTTCTTCACCCCCCGAATAATAATCATTCTCAGCAGTAACATTCTTATATGTCACTCCACCAGACTTATCTATAACGGCTTCTGCTTTTCCAGTTATCTTATCACCACAAAAGCCCATATCCTCTTCCTGCTCTCCATCAGCACTATAAGTAATTGTTATTACAATGTATTCAGATTCTTCATCAATCTCGTCTGGTTTATCCTCAATATTCTCAAGTTGTACAGACCATGCATTTGCATTTGTATTAGTTGCTTCACTAACGAATTCGTCTGTATCTGTAATATGCTGAATCGTTTTGTTAATTTTATTTTCTATCTCCGCTTCTAATTCAGATTCGGAGAGATTTTGTAACTTGATAATGTAGTCTTCTTCACTCATTGACTATTCCTAAAGTTAGACTTGAATTTGTAATAAAATAATTACTGCATCATCCTAATATACGATACTATATTTTTCAATTGTTATATTTACTATCTTTGATAAGAAGCTAGAGAGTATTGATTAAGTAATAACACTATTGTGCTTTGATGAACATGATGTATGTCTAATAAACAAGCTATACGGACGATTTACTGACGCTGCAACTAATTCTTCTACTGAAACTCCAACAGCACTAGCTTGTTGTTGCAAAGCTGTATAAACTGTAAAATAATCATAACTTTTTATCCTCCTGTCAAGAAGCAGCAAATTCTGTATATTTCCTGATATCAGGAGATTTAAAACCTAAAATAATATGTGCTTTTGGTATTCCCGCAGCAACCAAATCATTAGCAATTCCCTCTTCTGTGCCATCATGTTGAATCCAAACTTTATGGTCAATTAAATCAATATGTAATAAAGTTCCATAAATACGATAACCATTTTTCCAGCCTGACTCAACTAATAAATAACGATCATTTTTTTCATCTAACACCAGTTCAACTTGAACTTCTTCATCATTACCAAGAAAATCAGCATAATCTTCGAGAATCTTTGTAATTATCTGACGATATTGATTAGTTAAGGAATCCATCTCACAATTACCTCCTGTTCAGTATCGAAGCTAAATAAACGAATAACACCATCTTCAATTAAAGTTTGACCAGCTTCTTCTTCAAAAACGGTTTTACAAGTGCTTTCACTCACAGCTAAAAATAATTTATATTCAGGATAATAACGCGCCAATAAATGCTCATATAAAACAAATTGACCAACAGCATCTTCTAGGTCTTTCATATCCGAGGGACGAGTAAAACTTTTCACCTCAATAGCTATTTTTTCCGTTTCTCGCTCTGCTGCTAGTAATCTTTCTGCACCTAAATCAACAAATAGATTTTTCCCTCTCGCTAAACGAATTCGTAAAGGGTCATAGACAATTTTCCAGCCATCTTTGATGAGTGCATTTTTTACGGTGCTGTGATAAATGTCTCTAGCTGGCATAATTAAAAATCAGGTTTTCAAACCTGAGCAACCGATTCATATTTATTATTTTCTGTCAAGTCGTAAGTTCCATAACAATTGTAATCTAAACATCACCGTCTTTGTAGTCAAGCTCAAATCAGCAAAATATTCTGGTAAAAAAATTATTAGTCAGCTAACGAACCAAGGATAATGGAGCATAATTAACCTTTATAGCTGTTAACACAACGCCACAAATTAAATATGAATACACAACCAACAAACCAACCTATCCGCGTCGGAGTCCTGGGTTTCGGTGGACTGGGACAAGCAGCCGCTAAACTCCTCTCCAGCAAATGGGAAATGATCTTAGTCGCAG
Source organism: Nodularia spumigena CCY9414 (assembly GCF_000340565.2). Taxonomy (NCBI): domain Bacteria; kingdom Bacillati; phylum Cyanobacteriota; class Cyanophyceae; order Nostocales; family Nodulariaceae; genus Nodularia; species Nodularia spumigena. The sequence continues at coordinate 2,046,686 of NZ_CP007203.1, read as the reverse complement.
CCGCAGACCAAAAAGGCTACGCTTACTCTACAGAAGGTTTAAATACTCAAGAATGCATTAAAACCTACCAAAGTCAAGGTTCTGTCGGTTATTTAGAACCAGTTGGCAGATTAAGCAATAACAGCATTCAAGATTTAATCGCTACCACTCAGCCTGTAGATGGGTATTTCCTCGCATTACCCAACCTCCCCAATGATTTTATTCCCTCCGTCGCCCAAGAATTTATCAAATCCGGTTGGCGCGGTGTGCTAGTAGATGCGATTAAACGCACCAGTGCAGTAGAACAACTTTTGGCGATGAAAGACGAACTGCAAGCCGCCGGAATTACCTATATGTCTGGATGTGGTGCGACACCTGGACTATTAACAGCCGCCGCAGCTTTAGCCGCCCAAAGCTACGCGGAAATTCACAAGGTAGAAATTACCTTTGGTGTGGGTATTGCTAATTGGGAAGCTTACCGCGCCACTGTTCGGGAAGATATTGGACATATGCCCGGTTATAGTGTAGAAACTGCTAGGGCGATGACTGATGCAGAAGTTGAAGCCCTTCTAGATAAAACCAATGGCGTGCTGACTTTAGAAAATATGGAACACGCTGATGATGTGATGTTAGAATTTGCGGGAATTTGTTCACGCGATCGCGTTACAGTTGGTGGAGTAGTCGATACCCGCAATGCCAAAAAACCCCTCAGCACCAACGTTAAAGTCACAGGACGCACCTTTGAAGGTAAAATTTCCACCCATACCTTTACATTAGGAGATGAAACCAGCATGGCAGCCAATGTTTGCGGCCCCGCCTTTGGCTATCTCAAAGCTGGTAGACAATTACACCAGCGCGGTATTTATGGCATCTTCACTGCTGCGGAAATTATGCCTCAATTTGTGAAATAAAAAACTGGCACCGCAAAGCGTAAATAGGCAGACAATTTCAAAAAAGTCAAAATCCCCAAATAAAAGCCTTTTGACTTTTGACTTTTAACTTTTGACTTCCGCGTAGCGGTGCTAGGGGCTAGCCTCTAGCCCCGCTTGAATTTCCTCTTCTATTAAAAAAGAGGGTGTTTGCATAATAAATGGCAGTTCTGCCCCTACAAGACCCCTCTGGATGCGTTCTGAGGTTTCACTGAAAACCACAAAAAGCGGATATACAGTATTTGCCCCATCACTCAAAATATGACTGTGACGTAAAGGCATTAGCCACTCATAGTCTGTATCCAGCAACACTTGAGTTTTTCGCCAACGCCCCAATAAATCAGAAAAGTCTTCATGGGGACGATGGATAAACAGTAAAATTTCCACTCCCGTTTTAATTTTCCACTCTGGGTAACACATAATAATTGCTATGTCACAGGGTAAACAAGTTATTTGTGTATCCTTTATTTCCGAACCACGGAAGCGAACAATCGGTAAAGGGATAGTAATGATACTGTCATCTGGACGACGCAGACTGGGAATCATTTCTAAGTATGGACGGTGCTGCTTGAGTAAGGCGATCGCCGCTAAATTATTGCTATACTCTGCCAAGGTGGCTTCATAGTGAGATTTTTTGACAGGCATGATTCATTTATTTACTAATTCGTAATTAAGACAACTATTCAATTTAAAATTTTCAGCAAAATCTATATGTAGAGTTAGGAATAAAAACTTTTAACTCCTAACTCATCAATCATCCAATTTAATCACTTACCCCAAGGTTTCAAACACTTTAAACATCGGCAAATACATCGCTAGCAAAATTGTCCCCACCATACCCCCCAAAACCACAATCATCACTGGTTCTAAAACACTGGTTAGTGCTTTAACGGCTTGTTCCACCTCATCTTCATAGAAATCTGCAACTTTCATCAACATCGAATCTAATTCACCAGTTTCTTCACCAATACTCATCATTTGAATTGCCATAATCGGAAATACGTTATCTTTTTGTAAAGCCAAGCTAATCACACCCCCTTGTTGAATATCTAAACGGGCTGCATCAATAGCATTAGCAATTACTTGGTTTCCTGATGTATCCCGGACAATTTCCAAGCAAGTCAGAATTGGTACACCTGAACGAGTCAGAGCGCCAAAAGTCCGACTAAAGCGTGCAACTGATGATTTTTGGATCAAGTCACCAAACAAAGGTAGTTTCAGAGAAAGGCGGTCAATAGTGAGACGACCAACAGGTGTTTTGTAGTATTGCTGATAAACAATCCGCAATACGATGAAACTACCAACAATAGCTAAAGACCACCAACTTCTCAAGATTTTACTACACAGCATCAGAAATTGAGTAAGGGCTGGTAATTCCACCCCTATATCTGCAAAAATATTCGCAAAAATGGGAATTAGAAAAACAGTCATAGCCACAAAGATAGTGGTTGCTAAAATACCCACAACCACTGGATAAGACAACGCTGATTTAATTTGGTTTTGTAATCGAGCCACATCCTCTAACAACTTAGCCAAACGATTCAGCACATCATCCAAAACACCGCCAATTTCACCGGCTTGAACCATACTGACATACAAACCATCAAAGCACTCAGGATGTTTCTGCATCGACTCGGAAAGATTCATCCCAGTTTGCACATCATTACTGATTTCCAGCAGTGCTTGCTTTAATCTAGGATTGCTACACTGTTCACCCAGCACCCCTAAACTTCTGACAATGGCGACACCTGCATTCATCAAAACAGCAAATTGACGGGAAAAGACCGCTTTATCTTTAACGGTTACTTTCACCATTGACATCTGAAATTTCTGGAAATCAAAGCTGAAATTCTGAGACGGCTTTAAATCTTGGACAACAAAACCTTGCTGTCTAAGATTAGTGCGGGCTTCTGACAAGGAATCGGCAACGATTTTTTCATTTCGGGATTGTCCTTGAGAATCCCGAATACGCGCTACATAATTTGGCATGGATTAATTAATTGCAAATTAAATCAGTAAAAATTTAACGCCCTTTCGCAGCGCCAGCACCAGGTCTTGCTCCTGCTGGTGGTGCAGAAGTACCGATGAGACGTTGAACTTCATCAGGCTTGGAAGTTTTAGACATTGCGGCTTCAAAAGAAATAGTTCCAGCTTTGTACAAATCAGCTAAAACCTTTTCTAAAGTTTGCATCCCCAATTTACCGCCCGTCTGGATAGTCGAGTAAATTTGCGATGTTTTACCTTCCCGAATTAAGTTAGAAATAGCAGGCGTAACAACAAGAATTTCTTGAGCCATCACCCGTCCAAATTCACCAGGTTTAGGGTTTTTCTTGCTGACTAAAGTTTGGCTAAATATGGCTACTAAAGAGTTAGATAACTGCACCCGCACTTGAGTTTGTTTCTCATGGGGAAACACGTCAATAATCCGGTCAACAGTCTGTGCCGCCGAACTCGTGTGCAAAGTCCCAAATACCAAGTGTCCTGTTTCTGCCGCCGAAATAGCCAAAGAAATCGTTTCTAAATCCCGCATTTCCCCCACCAGAATAATATCTGGATCTTCCCGTAATGCAGCTCTCAAAGCATTAGAAAAACTCTTGGTATCTTCATTGAGTTGTCGTTGGTGGACTAGGCTTTTAATCGGTTCATAAACAAATTCAATCGGATCTTCCACCGTGAGAATATGTTCTGCTTTGGTGCGGTTAATTAAGTCAATCATTGCCGCTAGGGTGGTTGTTTTTCCCGAACCTGTGGGACCTGTCACCAGAATTAATCCTCTGGGCTTATCGGACATTTCCCGCACTATATCTGGCAGACCTAATTTTTCAAAGTTAGGAATTTTGGAACTCAGCGCCCGTAAACAAGCCGCATAAGCACCACGTTCTTTATAGACATTTACCCGAAAACGAGCTAAACCCTTGACACCATAGGAACAATCCAACTCCCAAGTTTGTTCTAAAGTTTTACGCTGGGTATTATTGAGCATACTAAAAATTAGCCTTTGGCATTGGTCTGCACTCAATACTTGGTCTCCGATGGGAGTCAATTTGCCACTAATACGAAAGTAGGGAGGTAAACCTGCGGATAAATGCATATCCGAGCCACCCATTTCAATCATCTGTTCCATCAAGTCTTCAATCATCATTTCCATAGTTCTCATTCCTTGTTTATTTATTGAATTTGTCAGTTAAAAGCAATCACCAATGATTCATACTAATCTTGAAAACGAGGTGTCATGCAGTAGGGACAATCTAGCCATTCTGGTTGTAATATTGCACTACAAGTTACACAAGTAAGACCACTCTTGCGTTTGGCTTTTAACTCGGCTTCTAACCCAGTATCGGTAAAGGTGACGCGTTCGACTTCTTCAAGAGTCGTAGCACCCTGACGCACTAAGTCCAGACTGTAAGCCAGCAAGGTTTTCATGCCTTCTTCTACTGCCACTTCCTTAATGCGTTCTGTGGGTGCTTCTTGGTTAATCAAGGTTTGCAGGTTTTCCGTGATTCGCATCACTTCATAAACACCACAACGTCCTTTGTAGCCAGAACCATTACACTTTGGACAAACCTCTTGATTTATGGCTTTCGCTTCCGTAATTTCTCCTAATGTTAAAGTATTTGCTTTATAAAAAGTTACACTTGCGCTTTGGGAAGCTGATAGACCATAGCGAGCGAGTTCTTCAGTTGTGGGAGTATAGGGAATACGACATTCAGAACAGACACGCCGCACCAAACGTTGTGCTAACACACCAATCAGGGAACTAGAAACCATAAAAGGCTCAATACCCATTTCTCCCAGACGAGCGATCGCACCGGGGGCATCGTTAGTGTGTAAAGTAGTTAATACTAAGTGACCAGTTAAGGCAGCCTCAATCGCGGTTTTTGCAGTTTCTTTGTCCCGTGTTTCACCCACTAGCAATACATCCGGGTCTTGGCGCAAAAACGCCCGCAAAGCCGTAGAAAAATCTAACCCTTTTTCCCGAATTACTTGTACTTGAGTAATCCCTGGCAAACTGTACTCAATGGGGTCTTCTACTGTACTAATATTGATCCCCGGCGAGTTCTTTTCTGCTAATGCCGAATATAGCGATGTAGTTTTACCAGAACCAGTCGGTCCAGTTACCAAAATCAACCCAAAAGGACGGCTGACCATATCCTGAACAATTTGCAAAGTTTCCGGATCAGTAATTAACTTATCTAATCCCAACTGGGTAGAAGAGTTATCCAAAATCCGCAATACTACTTTTTCCCCATAGCGACTAGGCAAGGTATTCACCCGGAAGTCCACCTTCCGTCCCTCGAACAGTCGCCTAATTCGTCCATCTTGGGGTAAGCGCCGCTCTGCAATGTCTAGATTGGAGATGATTTTAAAGCGAGCTGTTACCGCCATCACGATTTTTTTGGGTAGGGGGTCGAAAGCTTCACTCAATACCCCATCCTTACGAAACCGAATCCGTAAATTTTCCTCCTGTGGCTCAATGTGAATATCAGAAACACCCTCATGTAAGGCTTTGGCTAGAACTCTGTTTACAAGGTTGATCACTGGGGCATCTTCAGCACCCTTCATGACTACCCCTAAATCAACCTCCATCTCTTCAGAGCTATCGTCTATGTCGATATCATCAAGATTTTCCAAATCTTGATTAATATCTGTAAACTTTTCTTTTTCTAGCTGCTTTTGCCGCACAGCTAAATCATCCAAATATAGGTTAATTAGCTGTTGGTAATCTTCTTGGGTAATTACCATGCATTTTAATGCCAAACCTTGGGGGCGCAGGATGCGGTTGAGGTCATCGGAAGCTTCGAGATTATCCGGATCGACCATTGCCACCAAGACACTGGGGGGGGTTTGGTCGTCATGTCTGGATAATGGCACTAAGCGATGGCGACGACAAATATCCGCCGGGATCAGGGTGTGAATCAGGTTGCAGGCCTTCGGGTTGCCAATTTGGTTGATTTCTGGATCAAGGAACTCAACGCCATAGAGTATTTTTAGCTCAAAGAGCTGTTGTTTTTTATATTGTCTGAGAAACTCAGGCGCTAGTTGTTTGCCAGTAATAGACTCCAAGACTTCTGTCAAGGGTTTGCCAGACTTGCGGCTTTCAATCAGCGCTAGCCTCATCTGTTCGCTATTGACATAGCCAGACTGTACTAGCTTGTTGCCGAAGGGCGAAAACTCTGTTCTTGTAGTGAGAGCGGTACTGCGCCGTTGTGGTGAGGAGTAAGTCATAGGTGAGCAATGAGTAGGGAAAACCTCTATTTACATTATTCCCAGCCTGGAGCCGATAATTTTCATTTACCGAAAAATTGGGTTTAAAGCCCCGTCCTTCTAGGACGGCTTTTCTTCCTGTAGTCTATCAATCCAGTTCTCAATCAACTGAGTCATAGTTTTGCGCTTTTGTTTGGCAACTCTTCTTAATTTTTCAAGTCTTTCTGGGTCAACCCGAATACTAAGCCTTTCTTTCATGCTGCTATCCAACGGCTACCCGTTTATGTTATCATGAGCAATATGAAAACACTGAAGTTTAAGCTGTACGAACACAAACGCAATAGACATCTCAAGCGGACAATTAATGCCTCTGGGGTTATTTATAACCATTGTATTGCTCTGCATAAACGGTACTACCGGATGTGGAGCAAGCACTTAAACTGTGCTAAACTTCAGTCTCATATTGCCAAGCTAAGGAAGCGTAACCGATTTTGGCAATCAGTAGGTTCTCAAGCAGTGCAGGATATTTGTCAACGCATTGAGAAAGCCTACCAACTATTTTTAAAACACAGCAAGAAAGGAGTTAGACCACCAGGATTCAAGAAGAAGAAAGTACAAATCATTCACCCTGAAACAAGCAGGCTATAAGTTTTTGGGTGGTAATAAGGTAAAAATTGGTAGTCGAGTTTATCAATTTTGGAAATCTAGAGTGATTGAGGGAACAGTCAAGACATTAACGATAAAACGCACTCCATTGAGTGAATTGTTTATGGTTGTGGTTGTTGATGAAGGTAGTAATCCAGAAGTTGAAGTGAAGAGAGCATAAATAAACGGAGTAATCTGTAGTTTATGTGAACCAAACCACTCAAAACATGAGTAAACGTTATCTAGGTCATAACACCTTGGGATTCGCTAGTCCCCTGCCATGTTGCTACTTATTAAACAATCCGCAAGGATAGTGTATTTAGCATAACAAGCTCAGATAACAAGGTTGAAGCAAACATTACCCTGAAAAGGTGAAATTTAAATGTCTAATTTTGTTCTAGTTCTTGATACCAACAAAAAACCACTTACTCCAATTCATCCAGGAGATGCACGTTTTTTATTAAATCAACAAAAAGCTGCTGTATTTAGAAGATTTCCATTTACCATAATTTTGAAAGAACCTAAATCTGAAGTTCCAACTCAACCGATTGAATTAAAAATAGATCCAGGGAGTAAAACTACAGGTTTTGCGTTAGTTCAAAATAATAAAGTCATCTGGGGTATGGAATTACAACACAGAGGTTTAGCTATTAAAGAAAGCCTAGAAACTCGAAAAGGAGTAAGGCGAGGAAGACGTTCTAGACATACTCGTTATCGTCAAGCTAGATTTCTTAACCGCACTAAACCTCAAGGTTGGTTAGCACCTTCTTTAAGCCATAGAGTTTTAACTATTAACACTTGGGTTAAAAGATTATGTAATTTTGCCCCAATAACTGACATAGTTCAAGAGCTTGCTAGGTTTGACCTACAGCAGCTAGAAAACCCGGAGATATCAGGCTTTGAGTATCAACAGGGAGAGTTACAAGGGTATGAAGTCCGTGAATATCTTTTGAATAAATGGAATAGAAAATGTGCATACTGTACTGCGGAAAATGTCCCTTTACAAGTTGAGCATATTAAACCAAAAGCCAAAGGAGGAACTAATAGAATTTCTAATTTGTGTCTAGCTTGTGAGAAATGCAATATCAAAAAAGGTACTCAAGATATTGAGAAGTTTTTAGCAAAAAAGCCTGAGTTGTTGAAGCAAATTTTATCCCAAGCCAAGCGTCCACTAAAAGATGCGTCTGCTGTAAATTCAACGAGATGGGCTTTATTTAATAAGTTAAAAGAAACTGGATTACCTATAACAACAGGTTCAGGAGGTTTAACTAAGTTTAATAGAACTCGTTTAGGATTGCCTAAAACTCATTGGATTGATGCTGCTTGTGTAGGAAAAGTTGAAACTCTCAAAATACTGACAACAAAAATTTTAACAGTAAAAAGCACGGGGCATAGTTGCAGAAGATTCTGTAGGATCAATAAATTTGGTTTTCCTTGCACTGAGCCTAAAAAAATATTCACTCATGTTTCTACAGGAGATTTTGTTAAGGCTACTTTGCACAAAGATCGTAAAAACATAACTTCTGGAAAGTATGTAAGTCGTGTTAAAACTCCCACAAAAAACGGATGTGAGATTGTTATCAATGGTTTTAGAGTTGAATTTTCAACAATGAAAGATATTACTAAGGTTCATTGTAGTGA
>NZ_CP007203.1:1698009-1699484 GCF_000340565.2 Nodularia spumigena CCY9414 | reverse complement strand
GCCACAATTGCTTGGGCTTCATCCATAGAAACCGCCTCAAAGATCAACATTCCCCCCCTGTCTCCTGCCCAATAGCCTGTTCTGGCTTTGTGTCCTTTGGCAATCAAATCTTCAACATAGGCTTTATGGGCGGGTACGTATTGGTCAAAAATCGGTTTATCGACTTTACCAGCTTCAATTTTGACGAACAAAGGCATTTGCGGGCAACCTCTTGATTTTTGTATCGTATATATATTTGTAATATTCTTTAAGCTTCGCTGTTCAACATCAACTTATATGAGCCGTTTTTTCATCGCCCTGCTACCACCACAGCACATTCAGGACTACGCCAACGAAATTAAACAGCACTTCGCTGATCATTATGCCAGTTGTGGGGCCCAAAAGTCGCCGCCTCATATTACCTTGCAACCGCCCTTTGAATGGTCAGATGCTAACATTCCACAGCTAGAAGCAGCCCTGAAAGACTTTGCTCATAAACAACAGTCAATACCAATTACACTCAACGGTTATGCAGCTTTTCCTCCCCGCGTCATATACATAGATGTAGTTAAAAGTCAAGCACTTTTGACATTGCAAGCTGAATTAATGGCTTATGTAGAAAATAATTTAGAAATTGTTGATAAAACATCTCAAACTCGCCCCTTTACCCCCCATCTCACAGTTGCATTTCGGGATTTAACAAAACAAAATTTTAGAGCTGCTTGGCCAGAATTTGTCCAACGTTCCTTAGATTTTAACTTTATGGCGGAAAATTTAACACTGCTACTTCATGACGGTCAGCGTTGGAATATCAAATCAGAGTTTGCATTCTGCTGCTCTGAAACCCAAAACCTGATAAATACTGACAAATCAGACATTAAATAGTTTTGGTGTTTTCTTCGGTGCTTCATACCCTCAGTAATTTGATACCATCCAGAGGGAGATAACCCGTAACATACTGGCTGCATAACGAGACATTTAAAACTTTTAACACAGTGTTTACTTTTACATTTACAGTAGGTTGCAGGTAGATAAGGTACAAGGAGGAACAGTGAAACTCTTGTGGGGTGGGCATCCTGCCCGCCCGAACGTACCTACCAAAATGAAAACTGCTGTATATTCTAATTGCCTTCTCAATTCACACAAACCTCAATCGAAAAAATTTAAGGTTTGAACTTTCTTCACTTCTCTTTACTATTGGTTGTTGCAACTTTTTCCAGAATTGTTTTCTGCTGTTGAATCTAAGATAAAGTCATAGCCAGTATCATTATCCTCAACAACTTTGATGATAAAAGCTTGCGGTTGCCGACGTTCACCTGATTGAAAACTAATTTCACCAGTTGATCCACATATTGGTATGTTTTTGTGTAGTTCTTTTGGTAATTCTTCACGATTTGTATTTCGCTTCAGTCCTTCGATAATAACTTTGGTGGCATCATAAGCCATAGCAGTTCGCCAATTGACTTTTCTCTGCCACATTTGTTCTGCTTTCAGGG
>NZ_CP007203.1:1697089-1697949 GCF_000340565.2 Nodularia spumigena CCY9414 | reverse complement strand
TAACTTAGTTGCACTGGGTAAACTAGCAACTGTACCCTTCAAAATCTTCAAAGCCGTTTTCGCCGCCTTTTGCATAGCCCCCTCAACTTGCGGACTTTTCCCGGCTTCCGCCAAAGTCTTCACCTGTTCTAACGCCTCAGCTTTATCTTCTTCAGGTAAATTTTTCTCAGCCTCAATTGCTGCTTGCAATTGCGCCAACAATTCCTTAACTCCCGGTTTATCAGGTTTAGATGAACTTGGCAACTCATTAATAGTATTTGTGACAGTACCACTAATTTCACCTAAATTCAAAGCTTGTCCACTAGCATTAAAATCACCGCCAACACTGCCAATGTTAATCTTACGGCTGGCATCATTACTGTTAGTCATAGGTTTATTTTCTATTTTATTGTCAACTTTAACATTCATAGATTGATTCGCTAACGACATAATCATCTCTGGAATTTTTGCATTTTGTTTCCGAAGAAAATCTATATCCTCTTTTTGCATATTTAATAATGCCTTATATTTTTCCTCTGCTGCTTGCAGTCCCAATTGATAATAGTGTGTAAAATCACTATGAATCTTTTCTTTATCAGCACCATCAGGGACACCAACCTTAACAACGACTACCCCATCACCTTTATTTTCAATACTTTGTAAGCCTAATTTTGTGTCTTCATTTTGGTTCTGCACATTTTGAAAAGCATTAACAAAAGCCTTCCAATCAATGCCATCACGGAAAATCAAATCAACTGTATTTAAAACTTCTTCAAATAGCTTAGTAAATTCTCCTGGTTGAAAGTCGCCACTACTGGGACGGCGTTCGCGGTCATCGGTTCCAGGTTTGGGGTTTTCTAGAAGATAGACAAAGCGACAAT
>NZ_CP007203.1:1573330-1697029 GCF_000340565.2 Nodularia spumigena CCY9414 | reverse complement strand
GGCAATCTTCAGATGCAATTTAGCAATTTTTAGTTGTGCTTTTCTCCAATTGTTTGAATTGATAACTTTATTTCTGTTTAACCATTGCAACCTGCTTAATTTAGATTCATATTTTTTGTAAGACTTTGCACCTTCTATAATTTCACCTGTTGATAGAGTAGCTAAATTTTTTACACCTAAGTCTACTCCCACAACTTTGAGGTTTTTATTATCTTGTTTTTCTACATCAAATCTAAAACTAATAAACCATCTATTAGCCTTACGACTAATGGTTACTGATTTAATTTCTTTTTGTAGGTAGTCTTTCTATAACTTTGGTAGAACTCCTATCTTCGGTACTTGTTATTTTATTTTGTACTCTAAATTTTTAGTACACTACCCTCTAAGGTAAAGCTATCATGTTTACCCTTTCTTCTTAAATTTAGGTCACTCCTGATATTTTTTTAAAGTCACCTATCCCATGCTGTTTTTAAAGTCTCGTAGAGCTTCTTGTGGTGCTGATTTTGAACATTCGTAATACCAGGGATTTTCTACTTTTTACTAATGCTACTAACCATTTATGTAAATCAATAGCAGTAGGAAATTTTATTTTGGAATTAGGATTTAACTTATTGTGCTCTAATATCTGTTTGGTAAGAGCTAATCCCCAATTCCAAGCATGACGAGCAACACCACAATGTTGAAGTAGTTGGGTACGCTGATGGTTATTGATTTTTAACTCAGTTTTAAAGCCGAACAGCAACTTCTTTCAACTCCTCTATAATTTTCTTGTTTTTGTGACTTCTAGATCCATACAGTCTGGCACTAAAAACTGTAATTATTTCTAAAACATCTTGAGCTAAGTCTTCTTCAAAAGTTGAGTCTTCAGTTCTATTGATAATTACTATTTCTGTTCCAAAATGTTCACACAAACTAAAAATTAATTCACTACCAAATCTCAATAGTCTATCTTTATGGGTTAAAACAAGACGTTCAAGTTTACTATCAACAATTAATCGGATTAATCTCTTTAATCCTTTTTTGCTGTAGTTTAAGCCTGAACCTAAGTCTTCTATAATTTCAAATTGCCAACCATTTTGAGCGCAAAATAATTCAACAACTTGCTTTTGTCTTTCTAGGTCTTCTTTTTGGTCATGGCTAGAAACTCGACAGTAACCAATGGTGTAAGATAAATCAGGCTTGATTCCTAACAATTGAGCTAAATCATATCTTCTATGACCACTAGCTGTTCTTTCGGGAATTAATTTACCTTCTGTTTCCCATCTTCTGAGTGTGGAAACACTTACACCTTTTAACTTTGCTGCTTCAGATATAGATAACTTACTCATATAACTACTATAGCATAGCATTTAAGTAGTTATGAGTAAGTATGGATAAATATTTCTAATCAGTTCCCAACCCCATGACTTTGTTAGTAGTCACCACACTTAACCAAGTTGGAAAAATCTGCGCGGATTCCTCTAGTAATTGGAAACGATCAAGAAGTTGGTCTATTGTGCTTCTCGTTTGTTCTACAGTCCAGCCCAAACCATTCACTTCAACTGGTCGTGTAGCAACAACCCAAAACTCAACAAGCACTTGCGCTGTAATATAGCATTCGTCTTCCTGTGTCAGCAAACAAGATATTGCATTTGTTGCCAGGTCATGATGCACATCATTCGGGTTGCAAAAACGCATAACAACATTGGTATCAAGCAGATATCTCGTCATTATTCGTAAATGCTATCACGGCTAAAAGCTTCATCAGGTAGACTTGGAGTGTTTTTAGGCAGTTGCGAAACCCATTTACGAAACTCTTTAGCCCGTTCTGTTGGTGTTGCCCTTTGCCAAAAAGGAGTAGGCACAGTATTTTCTTTACTCTTAAACTCAATGAATTTGATAAAGTCAGCTATTTGTTTGAGTTGTTCTTCGTTGAATTTGTCCAGTTCTCTTTTTAGCTTTTCTCGCAGCATAAATAATTAACTGTGGGAAAGTATATAGTATATATATTTATATCGTAACCGATTTGCGCTATTTCTGATTTATACTTGGGGTAAAAATCCCATGTCTGGGACTAAAGAGTAATGCTAACAGAAATAATCCTGATACTACTAAAACGATGGCGGGACCGGAGGGTAAGTTATAAAAGTAGCTGAGGTACATCCCGCTAATACTGGAAATTACCCCAATGAATGCGCCTAAAATCATGACTTGATGTAGGCGTTTAACTAACAGATAGGCTGTTGCTCCGGGTGTAATTAACAGTGATAATACTAATACGACTCCTACGGTTTTCATGCTGGCAACTATGGTTAAGGCAATGATTAGCATGAGTCCAAAGTTTAGCTGATTGACTGGTAAACCTGCGGCTTGTGCGCCTAAAGGGTCAAAGGTGTAAAATAACAGTTCTTTATATAATAAGAAAATAACTATTAAAACTATAGCAGCAATGATGGCGGTGTCTCGTACTTCGTTAGATGTCACGCCGAGAATGTTGCCAAAAAGAAAGTGATTTAAATCGATTTTTTGACTTTTTTGAATAACAGTAATTAAGGTGATACCGAGGGCGAAAAATGCCGAAAGGACTATCCCCATTGCTGCATCTTCTTTGATTGGCGATCGCGTTTGAATCCAGGCGATCGCCATTGTACTCACAACTCCGGCTATAAATGCGCCAAAATAGATATTTCCTCCTAGCATAAAGGCGATCGCTAATCCTGGCAATACTGAATGGCTGATAGCATCACCCAGTAACGCTAGTCTTTGCACCATCAAGTAACTACCCACCACTGCACACAGCAAGCCGACGATAATCGCAATTATGAGCGATCGCTGCATAAAGCTGTATTGCAATGGCTCAATTAATGCTTGGATCATAATAGTTCTTACTCAGATAAAATAATTGCAGCCAATCTTTCCTCAACTTCTTGAAGATAATCTGTTAAACCTGTATTTACACCTCTTTCACGTAAAATTTCTAAACTTGTATCTTCCCAGCACAGTTTTTCCCTACGAGTCCATGTAATCGGGAACTATCGAAATTAAGTTCTGTAGATTTATGGCTTTTGAAATTATGAAGTATTACTTTTTCTAGCATATCTTTAAATATAACAGCAGTTAATATACCTGACGCTAAAATCAGGTATCTGTATGTTTTTGACTTATACAACCATAAGTATTTATACGAAACGCAGAGATAGGAAAAATTTACGCAGCGTTATCAAAGTACATTACCTGACCGTTATAGGCACGATAGAGATTTTCCTTTGTCAAAACTTGCTGCCGTAAACCTGTAGCAATTAATTCCCGATTCAGTAAAATTAAATCATCAAAGTGGGTAATAGATTCGCCTAAGTCGTGATTAACTACTAGGACAATTTTACCAGCCGCCGCCAGTTCATGGAAGACTGCAAAAATCACCGCTTGGGTTTTTTGGTCAATACCTACGAATGGTTCATCAAAACAGTATATATCTGCTTGCTGTGCCAACGCACGGGCTAAAAATACCCTTTGCTGTTGTCCTCCGGATAATTCTCCTATGGGGCGATCGCAATGTGCAAACATTTCCACACGTTTGAGGGCATTTTTGGTTTCCTGGCGACTAACTGCGGAAAAGCTACGTAACCAACCTGTCTTTTTTACCCTTCCCATCATCGCCACATCCCAAACTGTCGCCGGGTAAGTCCAGTCAATTTGACTACGCTGTGGGATATATGCAACTTTCTCTAGTTGCTGCATTAAAGGTTTAGCCTCATACAGCACTGTACCGCTACTGAGAGGAACTAAGCCCAGCATGGCTTTCATTAAGGTACTTTTTCCCGCTCCATTCGGTCCAAAAATCCCAGTAATTCTACTTGCTTTAACAATACAGTTAACGTCTCTTAAAGCTTCATCTGTCCGGTAATGCACCCCGACATGGGCAATATTAATACTTGGAGATGTGGGTGTATGGTTGTCTTGCATGGAGTAGACAGAATGGGCTTTTAAGGGAAAGTTAACAGTTCTCATTTTGGGGAATACCAGGAAAAATGAAAAGAATATGAGAATAGTGTAACCTGAAAAATGAGAAAAATATGATAACCAGTCTAACAAGTATATGAAAGCAATTACTCAATCAAAAGCTAGATCATATTGGCAAGCTGTGGTAGGAGTTTTGTTAGGAATTTCCCTCGCAGGGTGTAACCAAGTAGACAGTAACCGCATATCTGGGGGGATAGATGACAAGGCGCAAGTAGTTGCAACTAGCACCATTATTGCTGATTTAGCTGAAGAAATTGGGGGAGAAGAAATTCAGTTAACTGGTATTCTCGAACCAGGAGTTGATCCTCATATTTATGAACCGACACCAGCAGACAGCCGGGTTTTAGAAACAGCCGATTTGATTTTGTATAACGGCTACAACTTAGAACCAGGACTGATTAATTTAATGAATGCGGCTGGTGAGAAGGCGCGGAAGGTAGCGGTGGGGGAAGTGGTCAAACCTTTACAGTTAGATGGATATGAAGGAAAAGTTGTCCCAGATCCTCATGTTTGGGGTAATGTAGAAAATGCGATCGCCATGACAAATATCATCCGAGATGAGTTAATTAAATTATCCCCCACAGACGAAGCGGAATTTACTCAAAGAGCGTCAGAATTAACTCAGGAATTACAGCAGTTGCATAACTGGATTAATCAACAGATACAAACAATTCCCGCAGACAAACGCCAACTTGTGACAACTCATGATGCTTTTCAATATTATGGTAACGCTTATGGTTTGGCGATCGCCGGCACATTAATTGGGATTAGCACAGAAGAACAACCCAGCGCCCAAACAGTAACGCGTTTAGTAGAGTCAATCAAAACCAACAATGTCCCCGCAATTTTTGCCGAAACGACAATTAACCCAGCCTTAATTAAAACCGTTGCTCAAGAAGCAGGTGTAAAATTAGCACCCAGAGAACTATACGCTGATTCCATTGGCGAAAAAGGCAGCGAAGGCGATTCTTACATCAAAATGATGGCAGCGAACACCCGCACCATTGTAGAAGCATTAGGGGGCAAATACACCCCATTTCAGCCCACAAATTAATTCTAGACAATTTCATTTATACGGGTATACACAGAAAACACCCGCACTTCGGCAAACTCAGTGACCACCTGTGGGGGTTTAAATCATATTCGCCCAAAATTTTGAGAATAGTCTTTCAAATTTCTAAAAATATATCGATATCCACTTGAGCTTGCTTTAAAATATTTCTCAGCGTTCCTTCCTTAATCTCGCGATGATGAGGAATGGTTGTTTTCTGATTAGTTTCTGCGTTAAACCAAATTTCATGATCTCCCTTAGCTGAACGATAAAATTCAAAACCTAATGTTCTAAATTTTCGCGTCACTTCTCGATAAGAGAAACCTGCCAATCTACCCATTAGACCTCCATAATCAGAGGATATTCAAATTGAGATGGCAAGTCTTTTAAATTCAAACTAGCGTTTTTTCCTTTTTCCATATCTAATAGCACCTGAGCTACATCTTCAGCAATTTCCAATGCTTCTTGTAGTGTTCTACCTTCAGCTACTAAACCTTGGATATCATCACTAGTAGCCACAAAATAGTCTTGCCCATCTTCAGTAAATTTTTCAATATTCAGTCTAATTAATTTTTTCATTTTTTTGATTAATTAACTCAGAATACAGATTAATTTTATCACTCTTAATTCTAGTTGAGTGTATGATAATAATCAATATTAAAAGTTTCATTTAAAAGCAAGTTTTTGGGGAATCAGCCAACAGTATGGCAGATAACACTGATAAAATTGAATCATTTCGAGCCTTAGCGCTGCAAGTTAAATGTCATGCAGTCAATTTAGCAGGCGATAGCGAAGCGCTCCGTAGGAATCGCCAAGCAACCAGGCTATTAATGCTAAACTCAATCAAGCGCTTAGAGCAACAAATTGCTGCTAGTATTGCCTTTATTGGCTTAGACTGTCGTTTAATCGTCTTACCAGAATATTTCCTCACAGGTTTCCCAATGGGGGAAGCGTTAGCTGTGTGGGGAGAAAAAGCCTGTTTAGAAATGGCGGGTGCTGAGTATGAAGCCCTAAGTAAAATTGCCCAGAAACATCAAATATTTTTAGCTGGTAACGCCTACGAACTCGACCCCAATTTTCCGGGATTGTACTTTCAAACCAGCTTTGTGATTGACCCCTCTGGTGAGATTATCTTACGCTATCGACGGCTAAATTCCTTATTTACGCCTACACCCCACGATGTTTGGGATAAGTATCTCGATTGCTATGGTTTAGAGGGAGTATTTCCCGTTGCAAAGACAGCAATTGGTAATTTAGCAGCGATCGCATCAGAAGAAATTTTATATCCAGAAGTAGCGCGGTGTCTAGCAATGCGGGGCGCAGAAATTTTTCTCCACTCCACATCAGAAGTATATGATAATACATTGACCCCTAAAGATGCAGCGAAAATCTCTCGTGCCGTAGAAAATATGGCTTACGTAGTCTCAGCTAATACAGCAGGTATAGATAATATTCCCATTCCCGTCGCTTCGGCAGACGGTGGTTCTAAAATCATTGATTATCGGGGAAAAGTCCTAGCACAGGCAGCTACAGGCGAGAGTATGGCAGCTTTTGCCGAGATTGACTTGGCAGCATTACGACGCGATCGCCGTCGTCCAGGGTTAAATAATTTACCATCACGCCAAAGATTTGAGCTATACGCCCAAAGTTACAGCCAGTCACACTTTTACCCAGCAAACACCATGCTGAATCAAGAAGTAGACCGCAAACACTTCATAGAAACGCAACAAAAAACCATTGAACGTTTAGCCAAATTGGGCATAATTTAACTGTAATAGGGGGATGAAACATCACAACTCACGACTAATCACTAATGACTAAACCAATCGAAGTCCGTAACCCCCGAACCGGAGAATTTGATTATATAATTCTTCCTCCGCCCCCCAGGCTGTTAGTACACAAATGTAACCGCGCCCGAAGAGCGCAAATTCACTGGAAAAACATCGGTTTAGAAGCCAGAATTGACGCTTTACAGCAATGGAAACAAGCCATAATATATGGGCGCGAACAGCTGACAGAGGCTTTGGTAAGTGATACAGGCAGATTATCAACCTCAGTCTTAGAAATAGACTCTTTTCTGTCTAGCATTAACCGTTGGTGTAGGTTAGCACCAGAATTACTCCAAATCTCCGCCAAAAATACAGCCATCCCCTTCATTACCCTGCAACAAGCATCAGTACCTTACCCCCTAGTAGGAGTAATTAGCCCCTGGAATTTTCCCCTGTTACTGTCTACAATTGATACTATTCCCGCATTATTGGCAGGTTGTGCCGTCATCGTCAAACCCAGTGAAATCGCTCCCCGCTTCGTCGCCCCACTGATAACAGCCCTGAATAACGTCCCAGACTTGCGAGACGTACTCAGTTTTGCTGAAGGCGCAGGTGAAACAGGTGCTACCCTAGTAGAGAATGTAGATTTAATCTGCTTTACAGGCAGTGTCGCCACAGGACAAAAAGTCGCAGAAGCCGCAGCTAGAAGGTTTATTCCCGCTTTTTTAGAATTAGGGGGAAAAGACCCCGCCATTGTTTTAGAATCAGCCGATTTAGAATTAGCCACCTCAGCAATTTTGTGGGGTTCAGTCGTCAATAGTGGACAATCTTGCCTTTCAATTGAGCGAATTTACGTAGCCGAATCCATATTTGAAGAATTTTATCATCAACTGGTAGTCAAAGCCCATCGTTTGCAGTTAGCCCATCCCAGAGTTGACAGTGGAGAAATTGGCCCTATTATTGCCGAAAAACAAGCCGCAATTATTAACGACCATCTTTTAGATGCAGTATCCAAGGGCGCATTAATACATTGTGGCGGTCAAGTAGAAGAATTAGGCGGGGGTTGGTGGTGTCGTCCCACAGTTATCACCCAGGTAAACCATTCCATGAAAGTGATGACAGAAGAGACTTTTGGCCCCATCATGCCAGTCATGCCATTTCCCACAGTTGAAGAAGCGGTATACTTAGCAAATGACTCCATATATGGACTGAGTGCTGCGGTGTTTGCCGAGACGGAAGCAGAAGCTTTAGCAGTGGCTGACCAAATTGATGCAGGTGCTATCAGTATCAACGATGCTGCTTTAACTGCCATCATGCATGAAGGAGAAAAGAATTCCTTTAAATTCTCCGGTCTTGGTGGGTCACGCATGGGACCAGCGTCAATCAAACGCTTCCTGCGAAAAAAAGCATTTTTGATTAAGACTAACTCTAGTAATGACCCTTGGTGGTTTAATGACCAGTAAAAAGACGAGGAAAACCCTAGTCAAACCCACAATACAGGAAATATCAAATGTCTATGATTAAAGTAGAAATGCCCGTAATGGCGCGCCATGAAGGAGAATGGTCTGGTGCTTATACACTGGTTGATACAGAAGGAAAAATTCTGGATAAATATACTTCTCATTTAAGCTGTAAATTCAGAGAAAATCCTCCCTTTTCTTACCACCAAATAAATCGCTATCAATGGCCTGATGGTAGAAAAGAAGAACATCATTTTCCGGGAATATATCGTGATCAAAAAGTATGGTTTGACACCGAACGCCTTGATGGTTGTGCCTGGGAAGTAGACGATACTACTATTATGTTTCGTTTCGCATTTAAAGGAATGCCCGACGCATATTTATATGAAACAATTTTCCTAAGTCCTTGTAATAATTTTCGCTTCCGCACTTGGCATTGGTTTAAAAATCATCAAGTCTACCAACGCACCTTAGTACAAGAACAGCGAATATAATTTTTTGATGAATTATGCTGTTTATGGTGCATAAAAATTCGTAAATGTGCCTTTATTTAAATGAAGAAAAATTGGATATTTCGCTAAAGTATCACAATTGGGGAGGGAATAAGAATTAATTGACCACAGATAAATCCTACCATTTCCTTCTTCCTTCCTTTCTTTCTTCCTTCGTGTCCTTCGTGTCTTCGTGGTTCGTTTCCTCATAAATTTTCTTATTCATCCAACAAGCGCTATAATTTAAACTTCCAAACTCATACTTAACAAAGTAAAAACATGGCAAAAAGTGACAAAATAAACTTTTCAACACCCAGTGGATTTCCCGAATTTCTCCCCAGTGAAAAACGCTTAGAAGTATACTTATTAGATAATATTCGCAAAGTATTTGAAAGCTACGGATTTACACCCATTGAAACACCCGCAGTTGAACGCTTAGAAGTTCTCCAAGCCAAAGGAAATCAAGGCGATAATATTATTTATGGTATTGATCCTATATTACCACCAAATCGGCAAGCTGAGAAAGAAAAAGCCGGCGAAACAGGTTCAGAAGCTAGAGCTTTAAAGTTCGACCAAACTGTGCCTTTAGCAGCTTATATTGCACGTCATTTAAATGAATTAACTTTTCCCTTTGCGCGTTACCAAACTGATGTAGTTTTTCGGGGAGAAAGAGCAAAAGATGGGCGTTTTCGTCAGTTCCGTCAGTGCGACATTGATGTAGTTGCTCGTCGTGAACTCAGTTTACTGTATGATGCTCAAATGCCTGCAATTATCACCGAAATATTTGAAGCTGTAAACATTGGTGATTTTCTAATTCGTATAAATAATCGCAAAATTCTCACAGGTTTTTTCCAATCTGTGGGAATTGCAGAAACTAAAATTAAAGCTTGTATTGGCATTATTGATAATTTAGAAAAAATTGGGGAAGCTAAAGTTAAGCAAGCTTTAGAAACAGAAGGAGTTATCCCTGAACAAACTCAAAAAATAATTGATTTTATTAGTATTAATGGCAGTGTTGAGGAAGTATTAGATAAACTCAAACATTTGGCGGAAAATCTCCCAGAGGCGGAACAATTCAATCTGGGTGTAACTGAGTTAGCAACTGTAATTACAGGCGTGCGTAACCTGGGAGTCTCTGAAAATCGGTTTTGTATTGATTTATCTATTGCTCGTGGTTTGGATTATTATACGGGTACAGTTTACGAAACAACTTTGTTAGGACATGAGGCTTTAGGTAGTATTTGCTCTGGCGGCAGATATGAAGAATTAGTTGGGACTTTTTTGGGCGAACAAATGCCTGGTGTGGGTATTTCTATTGGTTTGACTCGTTTAATTAGTCGTCTGTTAAAAGCTGGTATTCTTAATACTTTGTCTGCTACACCAGCGCAGGTGATGGTGGTGAATATGCAAGCAGATTTAATGCCTATTTATTTAAATGTTTCTCAAGAATTGCGGCGGGCTGGACTTAATGTGGTAACTAATTTTGATAAACGTCCATTGGGTAAACAATTTCAACTGGCTGATAAACAAGGTATTCAATTCTGTGTAATTATTGGTTCTGAGGAAGCCGCAGCGCAAAAGTCTTCTCTTAAGGATTTAAAGTCAGGTGAGCAAATAGAGGTTACACTGGAAAATTTGGCTGGGGAAATTAAAAAGAGGCTTGGGTAAATGAAATCTTTTTTATCACGCAAAGGCGCAGAGGCGCAAAGGAAGAATTTTAAAGTTGTATGAAAAACTTCGTTAAAAAAGCATTTTTAGATAAGGAATGCGGATTTAATAAAATACAGAACCTCACCCCCAACCCCTCTCCTTACTAAGGAGAGGGGAGATTTTGACGCAAGTTAATTAAGTACTATGGAAGCAAAAATTTACAAGAAACTAATTGCTAAACGGTTTAGCCACGATTTTAAATCATCTGTGGAAGTTGTGGAGGTTCCTATTCCTGAACCTACAGGTAACGAAGTTTTAATTCGGAACCAATTTGCGGGTGTTAATGGCGGTTTTGATACTTTGCTTTGTCGCGGTGAAGTTCCTTTTGCTAGTTTAATTCCACCTTTTGATGTGGGTGTGGAAGCGGTGGGAGAAGTGGTGGATGTGGGGGAAAATGTCTCAGATTTTAAAGTGGGTGATACAGTTCAAACTATTGCTCGTGGTGGTGGTTATCGTGAATATCAGGCTGTAGATTCTAAATTAGCATTTAAGGTGCGTGAATCTAGACCAGAGGTGTTAACTTTAATGCCTACAGGTGTATCAGCTTTGGTTGCACTTGAACAAGTCGGTGAGATGAAAAGTAACGAAGTTGTTTTGGTGACGGCGGCGGCTGGTGGTACTGGTCATATTGCTGTACAATTGGCGAAGCTAGCCGGTAATCATGTGATTGGTACTTGTGGTTCTGAGACTAAGGCAGAGTTACTTAGGGAATTAGGGTGCGATCGCATTATCAATTATCGTCAAGAAAATCTCCACCAAGTCCTCAAACAAGAATACCCCAATGGCATTAATTTGATTTTTGAGTGTGTGGGTAAAGATGTTTTTGATACCTGCGTTGATAACTTAGCCGTGGGGGGACGTTTAGTAGTGGTGGGTTTTATCTCTGAATATGCGAAGCAACCAGAAAAAGTTACCCAACCGCGCATTTATCAGCAGTTATTTTGGAAAGGTGCTTCTGTGCGTGGCTTTCTCATGCCTCATTATAGTCCATATTTAGCCGAGGCAAGCGATCGCCTCTCAAATCTCTTCTACTCAGATAAATTAAAAGTTGCGGTTGACCCAACGCAATTCCTTGGTATAGAGTCTATCCCTTCTGCTGTAGAATATCTCCTGAGTGGTCAAAACTGCGGCAAAGTAATTGTCACATATTAAGTATAAATCCTGGTAAATCATCACTTTACCAGATGGGATATAGCGAAGGATTCATCTGTGTTCATCTGTGTTCATCTGTGGACAATAAATTCTTCTAAAACCTATTTATAACGGAATAGCTGTAATATTATATCCATAATTAGAGTTGAATATGTCAGAAAATTCGGAAAAAACTTTAAAAATTGCTCAACAAGGATTTGACCATTTTACCCACGGTTTAGCCACAGGAGAGTGGTCAGCCTTTCTAGATATGCTTACAGAAGATTTTACCTTTTGGTTCCCAATGGGCAAATTTCACGGTTTAAATGAGGGTAAAGACCGCGCTAGAGAGTTTTTTCAATATGTCTCAGAGTCTTTTAATTCGGGTATTCAGCTTACTTCTTTAGACTCAGTTACCAGTAATGAAACAACTGTGGTTTTTGAGTTTCGTGACGAGGGACTATTATTGAATCAGCCTTACAAAAATCGGGTTGCTGTTTCTTTTGATGTGCGTGGAGAGCAAATTTCTGGCTATCGGGAATATTTTGGTAGTGATGGTAAATCTTTTTAAACGCTGATGAAGCCGGATTAATGGGTTTTTGATTTTTATCCAAATACTACTGTTCTATTAGTATATACTAGGACTCGATTTTGTAAATGCAACCTCACGGCTCTGGCTAAGACTACTCTTTCTAAATCTTTACCTTTTCTAATTAAGTCTTCAATTTCATCGCGGTGGCTGACTCGTACTACATCTTGTTCTATAATTGGTCCAGCATCTAAATCAGCAGTTGCATAATGGGCTGTAGCTCCAATAATTTTAACACCACGTTCAAAGGCTCGATGATAGGGATTTGCTCCTACAAAAGCTGGTAAAAATGAATGATGAATATTAATGATTTGGGGAAATTTGTCAATGAAATCTGCGCTGACAATTTGCATATATTTGGCTAAAACTACTAAATCAATTTGATATCTTTGCAGTAATTCTAGTTGTTGCGCTTCTTGTTCGGCTTTGTTATCTTTGGTTATCGGAATATGATGGAAATCTATGCCAAATTGCTCTGCTACTTCCTTTAAATTAGCATGATTACTCATTATTAGGGGAATCTCTGCGGCAAATTCTTGGGCGCGTTGTCGCCAAATTAAATCAAATAAACAATGGTCTTGGCGACTCACCCAAATGGCAATCCGTGGTATACTATCAGAAAAGTGTAATTGCCATTTTGCATCTAAAGGTTGTGCGATCGCATTAAATGCCGGAGCAATAAATTCTCGTGGTAAATTAAAACCATCTAACTGCCATTCAATCCGAGTCAGAAATAACCCAGCAGCAAAATCTGTATGCTGGTCTGCATGAATAATATTACCACCATTAGCATAGATGAAATTGGCAAATTTGGCAACTAATCCTCTGCGGTCAGGACAGGAAATGAGTAAGGTAGCGGTGGGTTTGGTCATGTAACCAGTTGTTAATTTTTAATTTTTAATTGTTTCATTTTCTGGACTTTTTTTGTCCTCACTTGTATCTTTAGGTGGTTGCCATTCTGAAAGTTCCCGATTTACGGCATTGGCAAAATCTCTAGATACTAGCAAGACATTTATATTATCATTTTCTGGGGTTCCTGCATCAGCTTGAGCATACAAAAAACGATTGTTAAAGTCAGGTTTACCCAAAATTAGCTGATGAGTTTTCTGATTTTTTAGGTTAATATTAATAGTGGCGAGTGGTTGCTCTAAACCAAATTCTGCGCGTTGGTTAGCTGGAATTGATAAAGTGCGATCGCTTTCACCTTTAACTAACAAATTCGTTAAATAAGCCACAATAGCATCATTTGCTGGTTCTGTAGTCGGATATGTTAGCAACCACCGGGAATTTTCCGCTTCAGTGTTACGTTCTAAATTCAGAGTGATATCTTGGGTTTTGACTGTTAAAGATTGGATATCATCTTCTGTAAACGAGAAAATTTGCTGCTGTTGTTTCTTAACTTCTTCTCGCTGAGTTTTACCTTGAATTTCATAGAAATAAACGAAACCACTCAAACCCAGCGCTAGTGATATTAAAATTAAAGTTGTTCGTGGTAATTTCATCTTCAATTATGAGTTAAATGAAAGTAAAAAGTAGAAATATTTAATTCTAACTTTTTACTTTTTACGGTTTACTTGTTAATTATCTCCGTTTCCACCACATAATAGCCGCAGTGACTAACCCCATGAGAGGTAGTAATAACAAAGATGACAATGTTAAAAGGTTAGCTTGGACGATATTTAAATTAATTCGACGGTTTCTTGCTTCCTTGGGGCGAATGGAAAGAAGTTGTTGATCTTGTTGACTCAACCAAGTAACTGAGTTGAGAAACACATCTCCATTCAGTTGTTGTTGAAATAATCCATCAGTTGCAAAATCTGAATCTCCAATTACTACTAACCGTGACTCAATTTTAGGTTCTTCGGACTTATCTTCGGTTGTGGAATTGGAGTCAGTTTCACCTTCAATTGTGGGTGTGGGTGAAGCTTCGGGAGTTGGTGTGGGTGTGGGTGTGGGTGAAGCTTCGGGAGTTGCTTGAGTTTCGGGAGTTGGTGAAGCTTCGGGAGTTGCTTGAGTTTCGGGTGTGGGTGTGGGTGTGGGTGTGGGTGTGGGTGAAGCTTCGGGAGTTGGTGAAATTTCGGGTGTGGGAGTTGGTGAAGCTTCGGGTGTGGGTGTGGGAGTTAGTGAAGCTTCGGGTGTGGGTGTGGGTGTGGGTGAAGCTTCGGGAGTTGGTTGAGTTGTAGCTGGAATGGTTCTCGTCAAAGCCACACCCAAAGTCAGAGAACCTGGGGTGTCTGTTTGGGAGTCGAACTCTAATTTTTCGCTTTTTAGGTCACTTTCCGCCCAACTCTGAGGATAAGGTTGAGTTTGCAGTAGGGCTGTAGCCTCAATATCAGGTACGGTGTTAATTTGTAAAGGTCTTGCTAATTGATAAAAGGAAATACCATTACCAAACTCTGCGGTTATGGGATGTTTTCCGTAATTGGTGACAATGGGAACAGCAGGGCCAAGTCCCACACCTGTCCCAGAAACATCCACTACTAAACGATTATCTAAGCTAATACCCCACTCTTGCAGCAAGCTGTCGAGATTGGTATCAGTATTGGGGTCAATCATTAATAGTAAATTTCCACCACGATTGAGATAATTTTGTAAGGCTTTGACTTCGTTATCAAATAATTCTTGTTTGGGACCAGCTACTACAACAACAGCAGCATTTTCTGGAACTTGGGAAGTTTCCACTAGATTCAAGGGAGATGCAATATAATTTATATCATCTAATGACTGAATGGCTTGTGAAATTCCCCCCTGACCAGATATGGGTTTTTCTCCATGTCCTTGAAGAAAGTAAATTGGAGTCGTGGTCGTAGTGGTAATTTGTTGCAAACGATTTGTTAATCTAACTTCTGATAAACGTTCATTGACATTTAACTTTTGCACTAATTGGCGATTATCTCCAGATTCTAGATAAACTTCCCCATAGTCTTGAACACCAAACTTATTTGCTAGTGTTGGTCGAGCTTGGGGGTCAATATATTCAAACTGAAAATTTGAACTTTGTCGCCGATAGTTTTCGAGTAATTCGCCGTCTAGGGGATTTCTATTAACATCAAATACCCACACTTTGACTGATTGCGGTAAGCGACGCACTAAGTTTTGAGATTGAGGCGATAGGGTATATAATTGGGCTTCTGTTAAGTCTTGACGCAGGTTATAGCGAGTCGCCAAAAAGTTAACTAACCCTAAAATGACGAATACTGCGACAATGGCAATGAGGGCGTTAGTACTAGCTTGAGTAGAACGACTATTCCACCATCGATTTTGCTGACTTTGTAATACTATCCACACTCCACTGATGACAGTTCCAGTAATTATAAAAATTAAGGGAATAATTCCCCAGTTTCCTGAAACTAACCCAGATGTTAAGCCCGCAGCCACTAAAAATGGCCCTAGCCAAAATAAATATTTTACCAGTTTCTTTTTTTTGATGATATTCATGTTATTTCATTACTTACGCAAAATTATGAAAAAACGAACCACGTTCGCGAAGCGTCTCCCCTTCTCCCAAAGGGAGAGGCTAGCGCCAAGGGAGAAGACACGTTCGCGAAGCGTCTCCCCTTCTCCCAAAGGGAGAGGCTAGCGCCAAGGGAGAAGGACACGAAGTCAAGAGGGTTTCAGAGAGTTCTTGCGTAAGTCCTATATTTGTCATTAATCATGAGTCATTAGTTATTAGTCTATTAATTAACTATTAATTAACTATTAACTACCGACGTTGAAAGCGTAGTGCATCAATTGACTGGGCTGTGAGAAAGATGCCTAAAAAAATGTAACTGGTAAATAGAATCAAGGCGCTAGTATCAAAAATACCTTGGATGAGGGTATTGTAATGTTTTAATAATGAGAAATGTCCCAATATTTCTCCGGCTGAACCACCGATACTTTTGGCAATTACATCAACCAACAATAACAATAAAACGAGGGCGAATGTGAGGACAGCAGAGAGAATTGTGCTGTCGGTGAGGGAGGAAATAAACATTCCTAATGATAAGATGGCGGCTGCTAGCAAGATTAAGCCCAAATGCCCTAGTAAGGGAATGGTGAGGGACATGGGAGGATTTGATTCCCCGATGGCGATCGCCTGAAAGACAAACAATGGTAAAATCAGGGTGGTAAAAAATGTCAATACCCCTAATAATTTACCTACAGCTACCGCCCAGTTAGTGACTGGTGAGGTGGCTAAAAGTTCCAAAGTCCCGCGCTTGCGTTCTTCGGCATAAAGTCCCATTGAGAGAATTGGTAAAATAAATAACAATAGCCAACCCATGCGATCTAAAAATGCCCGGACAAACTCGTAGGGAACATCTATGGGTGGAACTGGTATCCCTAGTTGCTGTTGTTGTAAGTCTATTTGGGCGACTGCTGGCAAAATTCCATCTGGCCCTAGTAAAATCATCACAAAGAATAATCCGCCGATGAACCAAAATACACTAGCGATCGCATAAGCTAACGGTGAGATAAAATAACTCTGTAACTCTCGGCGATAAATGGCAATAATATTACTCAGAACTATACCCATTTATGCTGCTTCTCCTTCATTGGTTTCTGATTCTGCAAGGGATTCTAAATTTTTTTCTTCTGTAGTCAATTGCAAAAATACATCTTCTAGGGTAGCGCTGACACGTCGCATTTCATATAATCCAAAATCGGCATTTAGCAAAGTTGTAGCAATATCCTTTCCCGGTTCTATTCCTGGTTGTGATATTACCCGCAGGTAGGCGCGGTTGTCGCTCGATGGTTGATGACTCGAAACAGATTCTACCAGACTTACACCTGCCACTTTTTGCAATACTTGTTTTGCTAAACCACTATCACCCTCAATTTCTAATTCATATCCTGAGCCACCTGCCAACTGTGTCATTAAATTTTCTGGGGTATTAGTTGCTACTAAGTTACCTTTGTTAATAATTGCCACCCGGCTACAAGTCATACTCACCTCTGGCAAAATGTGGGTAGACAGAATAATTGTGTGCGTACCAGCGAGACTTTTAATTAAATTCCGTACCTCAATAATTTGTCGGGGATCAAGTCCTACTGTCGGTTCATCTAAAATAATCGCTGGGGGATCATGAACAATGGCTTGAGCAATGCCGACTCTTTGGCGATATCCTTTAGATAATTTGCGGATAATGACTTTGCTCTTATCTTCTAAGTTACAGCGTGTGATGGCGGCTGTTACCTTTTCGGTGCGATCGCCTGCGGAAATGCCCTTAATTCGTGCTACAAAATGTAGAAACCCTTCCACGGTCATTTCTGGATATAACGGCGGTGTCTCGGGTAAATAGCCAATGCGTTGGCGCACTGCGAGAGAATCTTCATTGACATCAAAACCAGCAATTCTGGCTTTACCCTCTGTAGCTGGGAGATAACCCGCTAAAATCCGCATGGTTGTAGTTTTACCAGCCCCATTCGGCCCTAAAAAGCCTAAAATTTCCCCAGGTTCGACGCTAAAGGTAACATCATTAATCGCTGGGGTGGAACCGTAGGTTTTACTGAGATGTTCTACTTCAATCATTTTTACTTTATTAGGCGATCGCTCAGATATACAATACTCAATAATCTTAGATCATGAAGGGATTAGGGCTGGAATCAGGTCAGGCTTTTTCGTTCATCTCGTCTATTTCGTTTATTTTGAATAAATATTATAATAGGTGATATATATCGCTATAACTTTGAGATCAAAATAATCACAGGCTAGTATTTATGGCACTGAATGCTCACGAAATAGTAGGATGTGTTGCACCCACAGAAGAAGACACGACTTTGGCACAAGCTAGTAGTCAAGCCTTGGCATCCTATATACAAAATCATCAGATTGAGCAGACAATCAAAGTCCTGTTCCATGAAGGCATGAGTGAGACAATAACTATACCAGCATCTGCATTTCATTTGCTTGTTGATATTTTGACCCAGATGGCCAAGGGAAATGCGGTGACACTTATCCCCGTTAAGAAGGAACTTACAACTCAAGAAGCTGCTGATATTCTCAATGTCTCGCGCCCTTATTTAGTAGATTTATTGGAGTCTGGAGCAATTCCCTTTCGCAAAGTTGGGACACGTCGGCGAGTGCGTTACGAAGATGTCATAGACTACAAAAACCAGATTGATGCTCAACGAATGCAGACTCTTGAAGAACTCGCTGCTCAAGCTCAAGAACTCAAGATGGGATATGACTAATTATGAAGCATTAATTCCCAACCTAGAAATAACCACTTTTATAGAGGATATAGATCATGAATCTTGCACCAACAGAAGCAAAAATGTGGGAAAAAGCAGCTTCTAAAAAACAAATTAGAATGTCTGATGCTGAGATAAATGAAAAGTATGAATCTGGTGAACAAAGAATATTGACTGAAATGAATCGGGAGAAGCTACCAAGCTTTGTTGAAGCCTTAAAAAAACCTAGATATATGGATGTGCGTCCTTTTTATCAAAGAAGAACTCGGTGGGATGAAACGATGCAATCAAGACTAATCGAGTCATTCTTGATTAATATTCCTGTTCCTCCAATTGTTCTTTATGAGAAAGAGTTCAACTGTTATGAAGTCATGGATGGTCAACAAAGAATTACTGCTCTCCATGATTTTTACGATAACCGTTTAGAATTGACAGGACTAGAACTTTGGCCAGAACTGAACGGAAGAACCTATGCTAATCTTCCTGCCAAAATTAGAGCAGGTATTGATCGTCGCTCCATATCATCCATAGTTTTGATTACCGAATCAGCATCAAATCCTGAAGAAGCGTTACTACTAAAGCAACTTGCTTTTGAAAGACTAAATACAGGTGGTGTTGCTTTAAGTCGTCAGGAAATACGTAACTGTCTGTATTATGGTAAGTTTAATCAACTCTTACTTGAACTAGCAAATAATTCTATCTTTGCGGATGCTTGGGGAATTCCAATTGATAATGAGCAACAACTAAATGATAACAATCTATACAAGAAGATGGAAGATGCCGAATTAGTTCTTCGTTTTTTTGCATTACGCCATGTAGAAGATTTTCGTAGAGGACTGGAAGGATTTATGAATCTATATATGATGAAAAGTCTCAATTTTTCTGATGAAGATATCGATATTCTCAAAAATATTTTCCTCCAAACTATAGATTTAGCACATCAAATATATTCAAACAATTTATTTAAGCCCTTTGATCCCAGTTCTGAAACATGGAAGGAAAATGCTTATAAAGCTTATTATGATGCAGTTATGGTCGGATTCAGTAGACATTTGGTAAATGCAGATACTTTAGTAGAAAAAAAAAATAATAGTAATTGAAGAGACAAAAAGGCTATTTAGAGAAGATACATCAAAGCTATTTACAGGTGGAGGTCGAACTCAGTCTGATATTAAAAAGAGAATTAGATTATTCGATGAAATGCTATCCCAAATCATCGCAGGTTAAAGAGCGATGTTTGAGGAAATTTTAATGACAGCAAAAGTTAATATTAATACTGTCCGTTCCATTATTAAAACTAATAATAGGCTGATGGAGATTTCGTTTGCTTCCGGTGCTTTATTTAAGACGAAAATATGCGAAGAAACAGAATTAGTCCTCAATGAACTTTTGCAAGATATACCGAAAGCGAGAGAATGGAGAATTTACGATCAATGTGCTGTATTAACACGCTTATATGCAATTTATGAGCGTTTTGTAGAAGAATTAATTAGTGATTGGTTAATACTTTTACCAGGATTATATCCCTGCTATTCAGATTTGGAGAAAACAATCAGAACTACTCACCAGCTAGGAGTAGGAAGATTACTGACTGAACTGAACAAAAGCAGGTATGAACGCCTTACTGTCAAGAAAGTTATGCAAGGTTTATTTGATGGGACTACTGGTGAGAAAAAGTATGAATTACTGCCAGATGCTTTTCTCATTCATGAACAGAACTTACGCCGAGAAACTTTAGAAAGATTATGTGCAAATGCTGGTATATCAAACGCTTGGGCATGGGTTGAAAAACATAGATCCATCAAATATTTTTTAGAAGAAATTAGAGGAGATCAGAATAGTGCGGAAGGAGAACTTAATGAATTTATTAGCTATCGTAATGATGCAGCACACGGTTTCCCTGATGAAGTTCTAGGGGCTAGTACATTATTAGAATTATGTGACTTTGTAGATGCTTTGTCCCAAGCACTTGCTGAGTTAGTAACTTATCAGGTGATTAAACGCAAGGAATCAATAGGGCAGATTAGAGAGATTGGCAAAATTACTGAGTGGTTCAAGAAGTCTAATGCTGGAGTTGCAAAAGTTGGAGAAATTAAGTTATCCGTTGGCAACAACCTTTTATTAGTCAGTGAACAGACATCTTGCTGCTATTTGGTTGCTATCAACAGTATTCAAATTGATGGTATTTCAGTGAATGATTTACAAACAACTACTGGGATGGAAGTTGGGTTAAAGTTTGACTTGAGTGCTAAAGAAGGGTTGCGTTTATATCAATTAGAATTTGAATAACATCGACACCGCGTTGGCGTAAATTGTTAGGGAGAGTAAAGCTGCTAGAGTTATTAAAAACCTAGTAATAGGATATTTGTATACTCTTTTCAGAGATATCTATTGATTTTTCTTTTGGTTGCGTTAACCTATATATTGCTTCGCATCTTTCGCCGCTAATTTTCCCCTGCGTATCAATGCAGTGCGATATCTTCACTATGTCCAACCAACGCAAAATTCAAAGCATCTACACCGATGGCGCTTGTACTGGGAACCCTGGCCCTGGGGGTTGGGGTGTGGTCGCTTATTTCAGTGATGGCAAAATCCACGAAATGGGTGATGCTGCCAGCTATACGACTAATAATAAAATGGAAATGCAAGCGGCGATCGCAGCTTTAAATTTCTTCCACGCATCAGGACAAGCTGAACCCATCACCCTCTATACCGATAGCGAATACTTGATCAACTGCGTGACTAAGTGGTTACCAGGATGGAAAAAAAGAGGCTGGAAAAAAGCAGACGGTAAACCTGTCCAGAACCAAGAACTTTTAGAACTTCTCGATCAACTCAATACTCGCCAAGTAAATTGGCAACACGTCCGGGGACATTCTGGTAACATAGGTAACGAGCGCTGTGATGTGATTGCTCGCTCCTTTGCTAGCGGTCAAATCCCATCTCTACAAGAATTATCCGCTACTGAGTCCTACAAATCTTTACATTCTTTAGGTGAAGCAAATGTAGAAAAAGTAGCCGATTATGAATCTAAATCTACAATACTTCACAAAAGTACACAAGATAACAGTACTTTGATCTCAGATATAAACGCTATGGAACCATCCAGCGCACAAGCTGCGGCCGCAAATGAAGAAAAACTGTCTACAACCAGGGTAAAGCAACTCAAAAACTTGCTGGAGACTCTGCGTATAGCTGAGGAAATTTCGGAAAAAGGCTACTTAATCACCAGTTCTGAACTAGCAGACTTGATGGATGTCCACGCCAGTGCTGTAACTAGTCGGGGAGACGAGTGGCGCTGGCGGAACTGGATAGTGTCACGGGTAAGACGCGAAGGAAATCAAATTCTCTGGGAACTGGAACGAGGCGATTGCGGTTCGCGCAGTGCCGGAGGCGATCGCCTAGAAACCGAAGACGAAATATGATCAGTAACACCCCTAAATATACCTGCTATATAAAACCTAGACAAAACTAGACTTTACTTTCTACTTCAACGGGAGCATGGGAGCAGTTATCCCTCAGTAGACTTTCACGCCTTAGCCAGACGCGATTGTGTTCCAATTAAGTTTCTGAAAAAGACTACCACCATCATTGCTTGGTTTTCGCGTCGGCAATAGTCTCAATTCAATACTTGATATCACCGTATTATATATCAAGTAGTTGATTTTTTCCTAAAATATATATTGATTTTTGTCAATATAAGTATAGTTTTGTCTATGAAATTGTCAACTTAGGACTTGCTCTTACCCCCCTCCTCGCTTGCACAGGAGGGGCTGGGGGTGGGGTGAATCAGTTATACTTTCTTCCTCGCCACTCCTTTGGGGTATGCAACGCTGATAGAAAGATTCGCAGTACAGCGATGGGATCAGCTAAAGGAGAAAGCCAAAATAACCAGCCGCCTTGAGCATTTTTGCGGTCGTATGAAGGTGCGATCGCCAATAGCATAGCAAAACGAATCACCAACAGAAATACATTTAAGCCTAATAACAGAGGATTCAAAGAAATTAACCAGCAACTGAGGACAACCAACAAAGGTAAACCCTGAACTGCTGAAAGTAACCATAAATCCCCCCAAACTTGAGCAGATGGAGATGCGTCTTTCAAATCCAGACTGCGCCCCCATTCCTTCCAAGTCTCTACCGCGCCCTCATACATCCGCACCTTCAGCACCTTTGCGCCATCCAAAAAGCCCACCTTAAAGCCTTGAGCCGCAATATGTCGCGCTAATGTGACATCATCACAAAAAGAACTTCTAGCACTGGTATAACCACCTACTGCGGCTAAAACAGAACGGCGACACAAAAAGCACTGCCCATTGGCCATTACCCGTTCTGGTTGTTCGGTGGTAATTCCCGCCGGGTCGAACCTATACAGCAGAGTCATTAATAATGCCGGTTGCAGCAAGCATTCACCGGGATACTGAAGGATAAACTGCGGCGAAAGGGAAACTAAATCATATTCTTGGGCTTCTGCGGTCTTCACTAAACTAGCAACTAGACCTGGGTCTGGTTGGGTATCAGCATCCATCCCCAGAAACCACTGACTGGCTTCAGAACTATGCAAAAAGCCGTTATGTAACGCCCAAGGACGACCCACCCAATTAGCAGGTAAGGGGTCATCAGTCATTAAGCGAAAACGGGGGTCTTGCTGCTGTGCAGTTTTGACTAAATCCGGCGTACCATCCTGGGAATTACTATCTACGACAATAATTTCTCGAACTTCGTAACTTTGCCGACTTAAGCCAGATAACAGAGGACTAATGCGAAGTGCCTCGTTTAACGTCGGAACCACAACGCTGACAGTACCCAGAAGCTCAGGTGTTGGCTGTTGGGGTTGGAGGGGCGGAAGTCTTCTTGGCCCCTTTACCAGACGGGAAAGGAGAATGGCTGTTGCTGGTATTTGGATAAGTAGCAATAGAAAAGTTATGACGCTTTCTACTGTTAAAGCGTTTTC
Source organism: Nodularia spumigena CCY9414 (assembly GCF_000340565.2). Classification (NCBI taxonomy): domain Bacteria; kingdom Bacillati; phylum Cyanobacteriota; class Cyanophyceae; order Nostocales; family Nodulariaceae; genus Nodularia; species Nodularia spumigena. Next base: position 1,673,702 of record NZ_CP007203.1, on the reverse strand, counting down.
CACAGTAAAAGTATTTTGCAATAGGTATGGTGATTACACAAAGAATGGGTTAGGGGACATATGGCAAAAGTCAAAAATAAAATGCTTGCTGTGACTTTGTTTTTGGGATTTTGTCATATCCTCACCGCCTTTGCTGTTGCGGTATTGGTTGTCTTCCTGTCCCATATTTTTATTTCAAAGCAACTTTAATATTTGCCACTGAAACTTCGTTGGTTGTTGATTCTGTATCAATTTGGGCAGATACGGCTGAACCTTTTAACCACAGTGCTAAAGAAGGAGCTACACCTAGTACAAAGCCTAATCCTACAGGAATGGTGAACCCAGCAGCTAAACTCATGACTGTAGCAAAACCAAAGTTAGCTAAATATACTACTAAGGGTACATTGAGTTGCGATCGCTCAAATTTGATCGGGTTACTGTTCCATAGCAAAGCCGCCACAGTCATAAATACAGCACCAGTACCCAACCAGCCCGCAAAGTTTTGATAAGGCATTCCAAAGAACGGCCCCGGTTGTTGCCAATACCAGAAGGGGAGAGAAGTTTGACTCATGGCTGGGTCTAGCACAAAATCCCAAGAAGTCAAGCACAAAGAACCCAAACCGATAGCACAGATATGTCGCCACCAGCTAGGTTTTGTATCCACTTCTAAACCAGCACGCGCCAGCAGGTAAGAAGAGCATCCCACATAAAACCATGACAGGGGAATTGTGAACGGCACTAAACCAGCGATTTTATAGCCCAAGCCACTGAGATAGCTGTAGTGACCGAAAGGAAATCCTGTACTGGTTCCTAGTAGTTCACTACCCAAAGAAATGAATATTGCGGGTAGCATAAATGCCAAAATTCTACCCAAACCCAAGGTTCGCAAACCATATAAAAATACAGCTGCTGTTCCCAAGATCATATAGACCACACCACCACCGGACATACTCCACTGTATGGCGGTTTGTCCAAATTCAGATACATGGAAAATTACTTCGGCATTAGGTACAACTAGTAGTATGCCTACTAATCCAAACACCATTGACACGATATGACCAATCAGGCATACGCGCTCCGCGATTACAAGTTGTTTCATGATAAGTCCTTAACAAGATGTGACGTGTGGCAACTCGGCTGTTAATAGTTTACAAATGTTTACGCAAATATTTAACTAGTTTATGCCATTATTCTGGTGCAAGTGGTTGAGTTTTCTTGGCAAGAGCATAACAGCCTATTGATTTCATCTATAAAAAATAGGATGATAAACCTATAGTCTAAGCCATTGCAGCCAAAATATTCTCACTAAAGCTTTTTTCTAGTTAGCCTTTGTGATCTCACCTGTCAGCCTACAGGTTTTCACTATACAAAAATATATTTTAGGGGAGATATAGCAAAAGTCAAAAGTCAAAAGTCAAAAGTAGGGGCGGGTATGGCTACGCCACGCAAGCTATCATAGATATCATTCAATATCAACCAGGATATTAGTAAACCCGCCCCTAGGGTGAATTGGTTTGGGAATTTTGTCATGTCATAACAACCCTGGCGGTTGCTATAACAATTCAAGTAAAACCAGGGTTTTGGTTGCACCATATACTTGTTAAATTACAGATTGAGCCGCTAGTGGTTACACTGACCCATGACAATTGTGAAAACACTTCCCTGGATTTCCTTAGTGCTGGTACTGTTTAGCTACGGTACATTGGGTTGGGCATTATCTGAAACACAAGCCCCTTTGTATGTGTGGATAACTTTTATACTTGCTGTTTCACTTTTAGTGGCTAGCTTGACTATTCCTTGGTCGGCAATATCAAAATACTCTAATCTATTCCTGCAATCAAATATCAGGTCTTTTGCTGTTGCCACTTTTGGCGCATTTTTATTTTTTTTAATGCTGGCTTGGTTCCGAATATTTCTGGATACCTTGCTGATTATTTCTGCTGGTATATTAGCCAGAATTGACTTTCAAACTGCTGGGTATAAGCAAGGACAAGCTTTTTTAATTACATTGATATTTTCATTAGCAGGTTTAGCCTTGGGTAAAGTCCTGCATTTGGGATTTTCCCAGCAACTATGAGGGTGGGGAGTACCCACCCAACCAAATCTAAACAGCTGCTGCTTCAACTGGCGCAGCGACTGGATAAACGCTAACTTTTTTGCGGGATTTACCTTTTCTCTCAAAGGTTACTACACCTTCAATCAAAGCAAATAGAGTGTCATCGCTGCCAATACCGACGTTATTTCCGGGGTGAACTTTGGTACCACGCTGACGCACGAGAATATTTCCCGCAAGCACAGTTTGACCACCATAGCGCTTTACGCCCAGGCGTTGAGCATTAGAGTCGCGACCGTTACGAGTACTACCAGTACCTTTCTTATGAGCCATAATTACCTCTTGTGTTTTTTCTAATTATTATTCAGCAACAGCTTCAGCAGGGGATTCTTCGAGAACGGGAAGTTCAACAGCTACACCGTTTTCGGGACCAAAGACTTCACCATTAAAGTTAATGGAATCAATCATCAGTCTCGTGATTTCCTGGCGATGTCCCCGTTTTTTGCGGGTTTTCTTTTTAGGCTTCATTTTATATACCAGGACTTTACGGCCTCTAAAGTTCCGCACTACTGTCCCTTCTACAGTCGCCCCTACTACTAACGGCTGTCCAATGGTGACTTCGCCGTTATGCTGTACTAGTAATACTGAATCTATTGTAACTTTTTCATCCGCTTCGATATGGAGCAGTTCAATATCGTAAAAGCGACCTGGCTCAACTTTTAGTTGCTTACCGCCAGTTTCAATAATTGCGTAGGTCATGGAATGGTCCTTGAGTTTGCCGTACAGGTAGCTGGCTTTAAAGGCGATTTCTCTGGTTTTGAGCGATCGCTGTTGCTAGCTTTTGTGATATGTCTACCTGATCCGAGCAGGAATGAGACAGACAATCTATTATCTTACCAGATAACCTGAATTTAAGTCAACTAAAATATATTAATTATGCTATGCGATCGCCTCAAATATAGGACTTGCGTAAGTCCTATAAATGTCAATCTGGTAAGCTACGTTTAAATTCACCGCTTCCGAATTTAATAAAAACTCAAATGCAAGTGAATAACCTGCAAATATTACCCATTGAGTTATCTCACATCTATGCTCTGGAAGATTTACCTAACCATCACCGCGACCCATTTGATAGAATTTTGATTGCTCAGGCAATAGTTGAAAAGATACCTTTATTAAGTATAGATGTGGCATTTGATTCATATCCAGTTCAAAAGATTTGGGAGTGAAATTTAAGAGTGACATTAGCTCACAGAATTAAACTCCTCAATCTTGTTAATTATTACGTCAATTGTACAAATACGAAATTTTTCCCATGAAGCATGACTGCGGAAATGTAAAGATAACGTAATTTTTTTATCTATTACTTTTTTTAAACAGTGAATACCCTTAATTGGCGGTTCACGTTGAGTTAGATAAAATGGCTATATTTTAACCAATAAATATGCAAAGAATAGAAGTTGAACAAAGAACAATATTGATTGGTTTATCTGGTAGCCACGGCTATGGGTTAAATCGTCCTGAGTCAGACTTTGATTTTCGGGGAGTATTTATTGCACCCAAGAGATATTACTTGGGATTTGACCACATAGAACAAAAAGATACTGGTTGGGATGAACCAGGGATATTTCCCTTTATTGATAACAATGAAGACACAGTTATTTATGAGTTAAAAAAGATAATTCAGTTATTAGCAGGGGCGAATCCCAATATTTTAGAATTGCTGTGGTTGCAGAATTATCCTGTTTTAACATCAGTTGGACAACAGTTAATTAAGCACAAAAGAATATTTCTCACAAAAAAAGTTAAACATACTTATTCTGGTTATGCTTTTGCTCAAATCAAGAAGATGGAAACCCATCGCAAATGGTTGTTAAATCCACCACAAAAGAAACCACTCCCATCTGATTTTGGCATAGAAGATGAAGCGCCACTTATTAAAGATGAATTAAACGCTTTTCTAGAGTATCTTTATCATTTAATTAGAGGCAGAATTGAATTTTTAGAAGAAGCTGAGGAATTATATAAGTTGCTGACGGCAGATATTGATTTTAAAGGAGTATTGAAACAATACACTTTACCTGATGAAACTTTAGAATATACCCAAAAGTTAACCAATAGCCGTAAAGATTTTATTCGCTTATTGCAAAAAAGCCAAAATTATCAAATAGCTTTAAGAGAATGGAAAGCTTATATAGCTTGGCAGGAAAACAGAAATCCTGCTAGGGCGGAAATGGAAAGAAAGTCTGGTTTTGACCTGAAGCATGGAATGCACTGCATTAGATTATTACGCAGTGGATTAGAAATATTACAACGAGGAGAAATAATTGTAGATAGAAGAATTGCTGGTGATGTGGAAGATTTGAAAGCTATTTTAAGAGGCGATTATTCCTATGAACAAGTGATGAAAATGGCAGAGGATTTAGTTAGCCAAATGGAAATTGTTTACGATAAATCAAGTTTACCTGCGCGACCTGATTTGGAGCAAATTAATGAATTATGTATGGAACTGGTAGAAATGCAAGGGTGGGAATGAAGAAGCAGGGAGCAGGGGAGAAGAGGAATGGTTGTTAAGTAACCGGAAGTTTAAAGTAATTTCTTACTCCCCCCTTGCTCCCTGCTCCCTGCTCCCCTGCTTCTTCTGGGGTGAGGTTCTATTACAGCAAATCAGCAAAGCCGTAGATACTAATGAAAAGCAATAATAAGGCGGTGAATTGGGTAACTCGTCTTTGGGGTGAGGGAGCGATCGCTTCCCGGACTAAGATAGAAATCGATGCTCCCACTACCAGGCTCAAACCCAAGACTAAATAAGGCATATCTGCTGGTAAAATGGTAGCTATGATTAACATGGCGATCGCTAGCATGAGCATCAATAACTCTACCAACCCAGGTGGGTTGTATTGGCTAGCTAAAATCAAGCTGTTTAAGCAAGAGTTCCACAATCTCATAATTAATCTGAGTGGAGACGGAATGAATCGCGTTTGTACAATAAAAAAGTGCTGAGTCATGAAATAACTTTTCACAACTCAACCCTAAAAATTTTTAACCTCTAGCCCCTATTTTTTGACCTACGCCATTTTTTTGTGTAGCATCATCTTCTGGTGGTTCCAAACCAAAAACCCGCGCAAAAGCTTTTTGTACCTTATAGCCAGTATCAATAGACTCTAAGGGGTCTTTCCGCAGTCTGTGACGCAGACATAAAGTAATCACGCGTTTGATATCATCAACGGTGACTTCGCTACGACCTTCAAATGCAGTTAATGCTTTAGCGGCGCGGTTGCTGACAATATCACCACGCAAACCATCTACATCTAGTTCTGAGCAAATTTCCGAAATCTTGACTCGTTGGTCGTAGTCAAGTGTTACTTTTGGTAACAAATTTTGAGCATTGACAATTTTTTGTTGTAATGCTTCTTGTTCCCCTTGGCATTTTTCCAGAAATTCCGGAGGATTTTGATCAAATTCCGCCCTTTGTTCCACAATTTGCACCCGCAAAGCTGGTTCTTTGACAGTGTGGATTTCTGCGTGCATCCCAAAACGGTCTAGCAATTGGGGACGTAATTCACCTTCTTCTGGGTTCCCAGAACCTACAAGCACAAAACGGGCTGGGTGACGAATAGAAATACCTTCGCGTTCTACAGTATTCCAGCCACTGGCTGCGGAGTCCAGTAGCACGTCTACTAGGTGGTCGTCGAGCAAATTGACTTCATCTACATAAAGAATGCCTCGGTTAGCCTTAGCCAGCAATCCCGGCTCAAAAGCTTTCACACCTTCAGATAAAGCCTTCTCAATGTCGATAGTGCCACAAACGCGGTCTTCTGTAGCCCCCAATGGCAAGTCTACCATTTGAACTTTTTTGTGAGCTATGGGAATTTCTGCCCCTTGTTCTACCATTTGGCGAACTTCATCACTCATCACATCGGGGTCGTTGGGGTCACTGTTGAAGGGGTCATTGGCAACAACAGGGATTTCTGGCAATAAATCAGCCAGCGCCCGGATAGTCGTGGATTTGCCGGTACCGCGATCGCCCATAATCATTACACCACCGATTTTGGGGTCAATCACGTTCAACAGCAGCGCCAGTTTCATTTCTTCCTGGCCCACAATTGCCGTAAATGGGAATACCACGCGACGCGCACTTGCCGTGGATTGAGCAGTTGGAGTCACTAAATTACCTTAACAATATTTTTCTTATTACAATTCCTTATTGTGCCACAGTTAGGGGGTGGAAGCACCGGCAACAGGGGGTTAGTACCGCAGGGCGGAAGTCAAAAGTCAAAAGTTAAAAGTCAAAAGTTAAAAATAAGCAAATTTTTGCAGTTTTTATTGCCTGTATAACGATGTGCGTTTTAGGTAATTACGCTACTTTGAGTGCATATTGAATTAATTTAAACAACCCTTTTAGATGAATCAAAATCTCAGTGTTACTCCCACCCAAGAGTTACCCACTCATCAACATCCAAATGTTGCCCAACCAGTATATGTGAAGCTAGTAATCCTCAGTCTAGAACTCCTGCTGGCCATACCTTTGGCTTTAGTCTTAGTCAAGTTACAAGTAGGCGGCATTGCTTGGATATTTGGCGGACTTGGCTCTGGTGCAATAGTTTTACAAGGATGTCGGATTTTCTACCAGTATTATCCCAAACCTAATCGCCGGGCGAGGAAGGTGGGAATGGCACTTGTCGGCTTGAGTGTCGGTGCATCAAGTAGCAATAGCGATTTAACCAGTCTGGCTTCTGGTGTTCCTATATTTATTTTTCTCACTTTATTTTTACTGCTGTGTGGTGGCTGCATTGGCTACTTATACTCACGCTTGAGTCAAACCAATTTATTAACCTCAATGCTGGCGACAGTTCCCGGCGGTGTGGGAGTCATGTCATCTATTGCGGCCGATTACAATAGAAATGTTACCCTTGTAGCCTTAGTTCAGGCAATTCGCGTCACTACCGTAGTATTACTGATTCCCTTGATTGCTCGGACATCAGTTGATCATGTTCTCAGCCAGCAAACCTTACCTGTCACAGTTAGATTACTGAGTTTTGAGCCATCCCAACTGGGATTACTGTCTTTAGCACTGGTAATTACCACATTGGTAGTTTCTCTAGCTGGATTATGTAAAATGCCAGCAGCCGAGTTTTTTGGGGCATTAGTAGTTGGTCTAGCCTTTAATTCTTTGTTACACTTGCTACCTGTTTTCGGTGATGTGGATTTTAGTCCGCCGGTGTTGATCAAATTATTAGGTCAACTGCTGTTGGGAATTACCATTGGTGAGTATTGGGGAGATAAACCTAATATTGGCAAAAGGGCTATAGGTTATGCTTTTATGTCTGTAGCTATGACTCTGATTGCGGGTGCGATCGCTGCTATGCTGGCTATGCAATTAACCTCTTGGGACTGGTTAACTTGTCTGTTAGTTACAGCACCAGGAGGAGCGCCAGAAATGATTTTAGTATCACTGGCATTAAATCATAATGTAGAAATTGTCACAGCTGGTCATTTAGTCCGACTCATTGCTATTAATAGTTCTCTACCATTGTGGATATTTTTATTTAGTCGTCTTGATAAGCAGCTATCAGACCCAGTTTAATAAACCAATGACTAATGACTAATGACTAAGGAGACAATATATGATGGTTGCCCAAGTTCAAGAATTAGATGCCCAAAAATGGGTTAAAACTCGCTCTTCCCTTAACCCTACGAAATCTACATTTCTCACCTGGACAGGTAAAATTTACAGTTTTATTCCTGGTGAGAAAAGAAAACTGCTGTTTAAAATGTCGGGAGTCAGCGTTAGTAGGTGTATTCCCACAGCAGAGGGTAGCTGGGATTTTACTTCTAGGGAATTGACTTACTACCTAGATCCACAAACAGGCGAGATTCTGCGAAACTGGGAGAACCCCTGGACAGGTGAAACAGTACCTGTGATCCATGTTGCTAATAATCCTGTACAGGGGCAGTTTCAAGGCAAATTTCCCGCCCAAGTTGAAGGAGATACCACAACCTTCGTTTTTGATATTTTTCCCACTTATCCTAATTTACTGGCAGAAGACCCCAAGTTTGCTGCATACAGCCCATATCCAATTTATCAAGCCACGGAACTATTCAAATTAGCTGTACCAACAGTAGATTTATCTAACTCAGAACTAGATTCAGTGTCTCAACTTAGACTCAGTTGGGATAGAATTGGTCAATGGTTGCCCTGGATGAAAATGGGCGATAGCTCTGGTTATCTCATTTACAGTGCTTCGGGAAGTAAAGTAAATGGTTTGACAGAATTACCCCAGTTACTTCAAGATGAAATTAATACCCGCGTTCCTCTGTACAAGCAAGCACCAAAAGCTTTTTTAGATGGGGAAGACATGACCTCTTGGCTGTACTTCCAAAAACACTTTCAGGCTTACTTGGCTGGCGAAATCTTCCCCCTTCCTGAAGCCGAAGAACAGTGAACAGTAAACAGTGAACAGTGAACCCAATTATCTCTCTTGACTGATAACTGATAACTGATAACTGTTAAAATTTCTGCATATTTCGGCTTTCTGGGTCGAAACCTCGCGAAAACCTCGTGCTGTCATCATAGTAAGCCCCAGTAAAGTCAGCACCGTAAAATTTGGCTAAATTGAGTTTCGCTCCTCGGAGATTGGCCTGGTTCAGTTTAACGCCAGACAAGTTAGCTCTAGTTAAGTTCGCATTGGCTAAATTAGCGTGACTTAAGTCTGCTCCCCAGAGTTTGGCTTTAGCTAGGTTAGCTCTTCTCAAATCTGCTCCCCACAAGTTGATTCCAGGTAAGTAGGCTGCTATCAGCTTCACTCGAACGAGGTTTGCGGCGGGAAAATACCTCTGTCCTGAGTTATAAAGTCGGATTAATTCTTTGGCATCCATGAGTTTCTTTGATGAAATCTCTATTTCTAGAATAGTTTGCAATGGTTTCAAACGCTCAGGGGCGCAAAAGTTTAATTTCTCAAAGAAATCACTTCAAAATCGAAGGAACCAATGAGACGGTTATCAACGTAAACCTGTATTTGATGCTTACCACCAGGATCGCCAGGAACCATCGTCCAGAAATTCTCAATTTTGCCATCATTGGTGAATACTGTACGGGTTGTTACAGCTTCCCGCCCATCAGATGATAAAGACAAGCTTCCACCATCATCTGTAGCCCAAGTTTCTGGAGGTTTTGGTAATCGCATAATTTCTCGCCATGTTACCTTACCTTTGTAATTTTTCAGTTGAATCCGCCATCCGTATTTACCACCCTGAGACAGTAATATTCTCCGGGTAGGAGTAAAGTAACTTTGACCTTTGGAATTAACTTTGAGCACTCCAAACTCAGTTGTATTCAGGGTAATCGGTTGAGTGTTCCTTGACTGAGAAATTGACTCAGAAGAGGTTACGCCATTATCTGCTAAAGAAGTTAAGGGTTGAGAAGCTATGAACCCAGATATCAGCCAAGAAGAAGTTACTACAATCGTCGCAGTCCAATTTCTCATTCGCACAGCAAAATTTTTGGGTCGGTTAATGCTACATATTCCCTAATTTCGACCTGCTTTCCGGGTTGAGAGAGAAGTCACAATCTTTCCTCCAGCACCCAGCACCTGAACGGGCGAGTTTATTCAGAATTTCGAGGGACTACAGGCTCACTGCTTGAAGCCGCTTCCACCCGCGCCTACCGACTTATTCTCAACCTTCTACTAAGTTCCAAAAGTAGCCATCCGGTGCAACAAAGGAAAAACTTTTCTCTCTAAACTCATTTTCGATGATGTTGGTAAATTTTAGCACTGAACTGGCTTTAATGCGATCGCAATATTCTTCTATTCCCTGTATCCGGTATGTATAAAGTGAAATTCCTAAGCAGCCCGGTTGTGATGCGTCAAAGCGGGATTCTAAATTAATTGCATCTGGAAATCGAATGATGTAAAGTCTCCCGCTCCGCGCCGCCATTAAGTCAGATTTGGAGGAACGAGGGTCATCAAAGGCTGTGACAATAAACTTTTCACCAGGTTTGAGGTCAAACATTTCTCGCCCTGCTCCTGAAGATTCATAGCTCGTTTCCACATCATCACGGACACGCAATAAACCTAAAACTTCTTCATAAAATTTCAGGATTTGCTTACTATCATCCTGTACAATCATGCCCATATGGGTAAACTGGCTAGTTTGGAAAGCCGCACTATAGTTAATTTGTCCGTAATCTGGTAGTGTATAGCCAAACCTTTGAAATAGAACTTGTCGCGTTAAGGGTTGGAGTAATAACATTTCTCGCACTCCCACCGCAGGATCTGTAAAAGGTCGGCTTTTTCGCTCTTTGTTATAGATAACTTCCCAGTGAGGATTGGTATATTTAATTGCCCAACGTCCGGCTTTTGCATCCTCGGCATGATTTAAAATGGTGAGAATATCAGCAGTTAAAGTTGTCGCCCAGCGATTTCCCTTCACTTTCATCGAAGCTAACCCTAATCCCTGATTCGTGGGCTTTTGCCAAACCATCAACCTAATTAAACCATGATCGGCATTTTGGTGGTAAAGGCGAATCGAACGCAAAGAAGAATTCACCCCATATAATGGATAGGCTGCATCTGCGGGTAATTCCCCCACTTGACCAATGCGATAGCCAAATTGCTCCCAATATTGAATGGCAAAAATTGGGTCTGGAACGCCAATACATACTTCATATATACCTGCAATTGCAGTTTCTTTACCATCAGTCATAGAAATTTAGGATTTGAGGTTTTAAATAGTGTAAGTTCCTCTAGGATTTGAGGATTGAATCAACTCAATAAGAGTTTGCAGATGTAGAATTAGTCAGGTGATTTAAATCTTGCATTACATCGGTTGCGTTTTGATAGCGATCGCTAAAATGATAGCGTACCATTTTATCTAAAATTGCTGCTAATTCGTCGCTAATTTCGGCTGTTTCTCTCCACAGGATATTACCAGTATCTAAATCTGGTTTGAGTTCTTGGGGTAATATTCCAGTAATCGCTTGAATACCTATCATTCCCAACGCGTAAATATCACTAGACAAGCGGGGATGACCGGCAAATTGCTCTGGTGGCGCATAACCCCTTGTCCCAATGGCGACAGTTGCTAACTCTGTTTGCTCGCTATTTGGGGGTTGCATCAACTTGACTGCACCAAAGTCAATTAATACCAGGCGATTATCTTCAGAGCATCTAATAATATTAGTTGGTTTAATATCCCGATGAATTATCCGACGCTCATGCATAAATACTAATACTTCTAGAACTCCCTTGAGCATATCAATCACAAAAGCTTCATTCTGTACAACCTGCACAGGTGGTAATTCCTCATTTAGAGTATGTCCAGGAATGTATTCTTGGATTAAATAAAATTCTTGCTCCTCTTCAAAGTAAGCTAGCAGTTCGGGAATTTGCTGATGTTTTCCCAACACTTCTAAAATGTCCGCTTCAGTATTAAATAGCCTTCTGGCTACTTCCATAAATTTAGTATCCCGACGTGCCGGCATTAATTGTTTAACTACACAAATAGGATTACCCGGACGCTGAGTATCTTTTGCTAAATAAGTCCGACCAAATCCCCCAGCCCCTAAAATTTTTGATATTTGGTAACGTCCAGCCAAAAGTAAATCACCAGTTCTTTTTTCTGGGATGATAGGTGTGGATGTAGCGTGAATATGTAAGTCACGAATTGCTGTAGTTTGAGTATCTTTTAAAAGAATATTTAACTGTTCAATTGCTGAATTTTGTTGTTCAATTTTTAACAGTATTACCTTTGTTTGCTGCTGATTTTGGTAGGTGGTATAAATCATCGTACTCACACCACTGAGAAGAAAACCTATGGCTGGAGGGATAAGCGGTATCCAACCAGCTTGGAAAAATACCACTATGCAGATTACTACCAAGCCAGCTAAACTTGCACCTCCCACGACTAGCAACAACAAAGGATGTCGCATTCGCCACCCCACAATACTACCTATGGTTGACCAGCCACACAGCCAAAGGATTTCCAACCCTTCAGACCAGTACCAAATTAGGGGTCTTCCATCCAACACTGTACTGAGAATCTGACTAATTATCTGTGCATGAATTAAGACAGCAGGGGTTCTAGATGGTTGGTCAGGTGCAGCATTGTAAGGTGTATTTAAGCCAGGGTTAACACTGGGTGCAGTTGTGCCAATAATTACTATTTTATCTTTGACTAAATCCGGTTCGAGTTGATTATTAAGAACTTGTGTAAGAGTGACTTTCTCAGCGATGCGTTCAGTGTGGCGGTAATTTAATAGTATTTGATAACCTGCTGCATCCAGTTTTTTATAACTACCGGAATTGGCTTTGAGGGTGGAAAATAAAGTTTCACCTATAGAAAAATTATATTGGTCAGGAAAGTCAATGTAAAAACCCAATTTTTCTAGATAATTAACTGCCAATCTAGCAGCAAATGAGAAAGAAGTTGTACATTTGTTATCTTCAGAGTGGGCAAATAATAAACTGCGGCGGATAATTTGGTCTGATTCGTAATCAGGAATTAAATCCTTAAAGCCGAAATTATCTTCAGGAAAATTAGATGGTGGGGGGATTTCTTGCCTGTTTATGCTACTAAATAGGCAAGTGCTAATAATATTTTCGGGATTTTTGAGATTGACTGCTAAATTTTCCTGATTGGCACGGTTAAAATGGATACCAATAATACTGGGGTGGTAGGATTCTAGTTTGAGCAACATCTGATTGATTTTGGCATCTGATAAAGGCCATTGCTCTTGTGCTAGATCCTCTTGAGTAATTTCTACTAATAATATGCGATGATCGGGTGGTTCCACAGGACGCGATCGCAACATTTGGTCATAAGCTTTTAATTCCCAAGGCTGTAACCATTTCAGTTCCCTAACTCCCCATACCAAAGCTGTCACTCCCAGGCTTGTTACTAAAATAAGTTGTAACCAGGGCTTCTGGGAAAAAGTATCACGGTATGTCTTGTCTTTAGCAAACGCAGCTCGAAGTTTTTTTAATATTCCACTAATCACGGCGTTGCGGTAGTAGCCTAAATTTGGTAAATGTTGCCAACTCGGAAAAAATTACCGAATTGGGGTTAATGAGCTTTTCACTCAAACTGTCTTTAATTTAGCAAAATTTAGCAATTTACTGGTTGCTCTGAGCAATATCTGTAAAGAAATATTCTAGTGCTTGAAATCTCCAAATTGTAGGGTGGGTTAGGACGTTACAAAACCTTAACGAATAAGGGTGAGTTAGCTTGCGCTGTCCCGTCCGACAATTTTCGGGGAATTTATTTTTTGCTCTTCCCTAAAATTGTGTTTCCGATTCTTGCACTTGTTCCACAGGACTAGCAAAAGAAATAGGATCAAGGGATTGGCTAGGCGAATTTAACTGCGGTTGTTCGGGCGATGTTTCAATAATTGCATCACTGAAGTAAGAGCCAACAATCTTGTCGTAGTTAGAAGCAACAGCTAAAAATGTCCCACCCAAAATATAAATTGGTAACGGTAGATTAAATGCTTTTAACCAGTCAAACAGTTCTGCAAAAGCGAACAACACTAAAAAACAAGCAAGCCAAACCCTCATTCTTTCATCCTCCGCGTGTAAGCCACCCTACTAATAGAGTAAACAGCTTGCATGATACTTGATGTTCAGTGTAACCACAAATGCCAAGAAAACCTGACATCTTACTGAATTTATTTTTTATTGTCGGGTGAGCGAACATACTCACCCTGATATTCAAGTTAAGCAGGCTTATGAGCAATAAAATACTTACTCATAAAGTTAACTTGCACCTCTATCTTCTCAAAACCAGCTTTTTCTAGACGTTCTACCAAATCATCATGAGTGTAATCCCGATAGTAGGGTTCATGAAAGACTTCTGCAAAAGAATCCATTGTCACAGCAAATTCCGGTGAATCACTCAGTTGAATAGAATCACAAATTACAAATACTCCCCCCGGTTTTGTGACTCGGAAACATTGTTCAATCACTGTTTGCCGTACTTTTGCTGGTAACTCATGGAAGAGAAAAACAGAAGTTACAGCATGGAAATAGTCGTTTAAGTAAGGTAACTCTTCCGCATTAGCTTGTAAAAGTTGCGGTAACTCTCCGGGAATTTCCGATAGTTGTTGATTTGCCTTACGCAAATAAGCTGGTGATAAATCCACACCATACAGAGATGCTTGAGGTAAAGCTGCCCGAATCATCTTCAGTGTTCGCCCAGTACCACAAGCAACATCTAAAATCCGCATTTGTCGTGGCGGAACCGCATCAAAAGCTTTCAGCCCTTGTTTCAGAGGCGCAAGAATCCGCCGCCGCATGGGGTCAGCAGTCCCATTAAAGAGAATTTCTACCTGTAAATCATATAAATTGGCTGAATCGTCGCTCAAATAGCCGTTACTTTGGTGATGAAAGTTCTGCACATAATAGCTGGGATAACCATCTGTCTCTATTTCCGGCGAAAATTCTTGATATTTCTGTTTTTCGGCTCGTTCCCAGATTTGAGGTATGTCTAGACATAGCAGTGGATAGTAGCGGAAAAAATCTGCCCAAGGGTTGTCAAACAATAAGCTTTCGGGATATACCCCTTTTTGGGCATCCTCCCAGTCTGTTTCTAGCAGCTGATTTATTTTTTGTTGAAGTTTGAACAAAACCTCCCTAGGAATGGGCTTGCCCTTTTGCCCTAGAGTAGGATGAATGAGATTCATCAGCCTTGAACTTAAAGTTTTATGAGCTAGACCAAAGTAACTTTTGCCTTGTTGAAAGGTCTGATAAGTTAGCTTGCTTAAAGTGTCAGACATAAGAATATGGGAATATTTATCTGTTTTAATAATTATATGTAAAAAATTGTAACGAAAAAATCATCTATCTTAGGAATGTGAATGAAACAACGTGCAAATTTGGTTTTTGACAATCTCCCCTCTCCTTACTAAGGAGAGGGGTTGGGGGTGAGGTTCTATATTTCAGTAGCGCAACGCACCATCCTAAATTTCGGTGCGTTAGGACTAAAGTCCATAACGCACCCTACCAAATGAAAGGTTTTTGGAATTGTGTGTATACCGTCCTTAGTAAGGAGAGGGGTTGGGGGTGAGGTTCTATATTTCAGAAAATCCGCCTGAAGAAAGTTGTGGTGAAGCTTTTGACTAGAAAATAGTCATCTCCAGCCACTGAAACATAAAGTTTTATTACAAAATTGCAATTCTGTAACTTTAGCTACAGAAATCTCGCTAATATAAGAACTGAAGAGATAAATAGCTCATAATTTATAGCTAAAACCATAAGGAGGACTGTGATATGTCTATTCAAGATAGAACTCGTGCGTTAGCAATGCGCCAATATCAGCAAGTGAAGAATCGTCAACAATCAATGCTGATGCGTGCAGCACAGGAACTCGGTCTTCCTGAAGAACTAGCTGAATACTGGAGTCCTCTTCAAGGGAAAATTGATCCGACCACTCGGACGATTTATGAAAGTAGCCACGCTTCCATGAGCTAGCACCGCTACGCGAAAGTCAAAAGTCAAAAGTCAAAAGTCAAAAAGCTGATTTTATAGGCTTTTCATTGATTTCAAAAATAGACGAAAAGTCTAGGTTCCTGGCTTTAAAATGGTAATAAACTCAATTTTTGATAGTGATAATTAAAAAAAAGCCACCCTCGTAGGGTGGCTAAAAATTCACTACTAATCGCAATTAGCAATCGTAATAGAGGTAAAACTCATAAGGGTGAGGACGCATCTGCATCTGCTTAACGTCGTTAGCCAGCTTGTAGTCAATCCAGTTTTGGATGAAGTCTTCGCTGAACACGCCTGATTCTGTTAAGAAAGCATGATCATTTTCTAGTGCTTCCAAAGCCAATTCCAGAGAACCTGGAGTTGAAGGAACCTTCGCCAGTTCTTCTGGAGAGAGTTCATAGATATTTTTATCTAGGGGTTCACCAGGATGGATTTTGTTCTTGATGCCATCAATACCAGCACACAGCATAGCTGCAAATGCTAAGTAGGGGTTAGCAGTCGCATCAGGACAACGGAACTCTAAGCGCTTGGCTTTGGGGTTATCGCCAGATAAAGGAATCCGCACAGAAGCAGAACGATTACCTTGAGAGTAAGCCAAGTTTACGGGTGCTTCGTAACCAGGGACTAAACGTTTGTAAGAGTTAGTTGTGGGGTTGGTGATGGCCAAAAGTGCTGGTGCGTGCTTCAGAATACCACCAATGTAGTACAAGCCCATTTCACTCATCCCAGCATACTTATCACCAGCAAATAAAGGTTTGCCATCTCTCCAGATGGACTGGTGACAGTGCATACCTGAACCGTTATCGCCAAAAATTGGTTTTGGCATAAAGGTGACAGTTTTGCCGTATTTTTTGGCAACATTCTTGATGACATATTTGTAAGTCATCAGCCAGTCAGCAGCTTCAATTAATTTACCAAAGCGGAAACCCAATTCGCACTGACCACCAGTCGCAACTTCGTGGTGTTGTTTTTCAATGGGTACGCCGCAATCTTTCATTGTCAGCAGCATTTCGGTACGGATGTCTTGGAAGCTATCCGCAGGCGATACTGGGAAGTAGCCTTCTTTGAAGCGTGTTTTGTAACCCAAGTTGGGGCTTTCTTTCCTCCCAGAATTCCAACCACCTTCTACAGAGTCTACATGGTAGTAGCCTTCATGGGCATTTTGGTCAAAGCGGACATCATCAAAGATAAAGAATTCTGCTTCAGGGCCAAAGAACGCTGTATCACCAAGACCAGTAGAAACTAAGTAGTCTATTGCGCGTTGGGCAATAACACGGGGACAACGACCGTACCATTCACCTGTGCGGGGTTCTTTAATACTACAAATTATACTTAACGTTGGCTCTTTCATGAAGGGGTCGATCCAAGCAGTGTTGGGATCGAGTACCATCATCATGTCCGATTCGTTAATGTTTTTCCAACCCCGAATGCTGGAACCGTCGAAAGGTACGCCATCAGAGAAGGAACTTTCATCGATTTGGTCTTGGTACAACGTCAGATGCTGCCAAGTTCCTGGTGTATCGATGAATTTCAGATCAATCATCTGAATTTTTTGGTCTTGAATCAATTTCAAGACTTCTTTTGCAGTCGTCATTGTTACTCCTTCTCTACCTATTTCCTAAAATCAAACCAGAATCTGCCAAAGCATCCTAACCCAGATGATTTGAACTAAGTTGTAGATGACACACCTGAAATATCATAAATCCTGGACATTAGAAGATTTTGTACTTTTTGCTACAGCTTATCTGGATTACAGGTTATATTAACCTTTTGTCTCGCATCTGCACAAAACGTAAAGTTCATCTCATAGGGGTCAACTTTGGCATAGAATCCTTAGATAGCGGATGAATTGTTTTTGTGCCGCATCATATTTTAAATAAAATACATGGCACAAAAATTTACTGGTGCATAAATGCAACCAAATTAATATCAAACCATAGATAGCATTAATTGGGAGAAGAAAGAATGCGTGATGCAGTTACAAGCTTGATTAAGAATTATGACGTTGCTGGACGGTATTTTGACCGGAATGCAATTGACAGCCTAAAAACTTATTTTGAAAGTGGCACAGCACGGGTAAAAGCGGCGGCGGCGATTAACTCGAATGCAGCAGCGCTGGTAAAACAGGCTAGTGTTAAGTTATTTGAAGAACAGCCTGAGTTGATTCGTCCTGGCGGAAATGCCTACACAACTCGCCGTTATGCGGCTTGTCTACGGGATATGGACTACTACCTCCGCTATGCTACCTATGCTTTGGTTGCGGGTAATATGAATGTGTTGGATGAACGTGTACTCCAAGGATTGCGGGAAACTTACAATTCTTTAAGTGTACCTATTAGCCCGACGGTTTTTGGTATCCAGATTCTCAAGGATATGGTAAAGGCACAAGTTGCCGCCGCAGGTATTGCTGATACTGCCTTTGTGGATGAACCTTTTGATTATATGACTCGTGAGTTGAGCGAGAAGGATATTTAGTATCTAGCCCTAGCGATGAGAAATCGCGGGACAACAAACCCATTCCGTATTGGCGGATAATTCTGATATCGCACTTTGGCTTTTTTGACAAGGTGCGTTTACTTTTTTTAATAATAAAAGCAGGGTAGGCTTGAGAGGAACCCCTCTTCTTCCGTTCCGGCTTTTGTTCCGCCGACAAAATCAGCGCACCGGGAGTAATTATTGCAAAATATTAGGTGCGATCGCACCTATGATCAACAGAAAGAAAATCTCTAGGATGTAGCTCACGAAAACACTACGATTGAGCAGACCATCCCACAGGTAGCCTTGACGTTTAGCAATTGGCTGACGCTTGTGTGTATAAGCCCAACTGCCATAAATACCAGGGCTTTTCAACTTGTATTTATCAGTCAGAATATACTCAATTTCGGCAACACGGGGATAGAAACCGCGCTGAAAGTGTTTCCATTGACTTTCGAGAATCCAGAAAAATAAGGGAATAGAGCAACCTATTAAGGCGATCGCACTGGCGATGGGTTTTTGCTGTAACATCAAAACTAACACACCCCCAGTCCCAGTAATTCCCAGGGCTTTAATCACCCAAATCTGCTTGTTATAGTCTTCTATCGTATTTTGCAGAAAAAAATATTCCTGTTTGAGCAAGTCTAATTCAAAATCATCGAGAGATTTAGGCTGGGGTTCAGTTGGTAATAGGTTAGACATGGGTGATGGCAGAGTTCACTGAGATTAAATTAGCACAATTCGTAGTTAGAGAACAAAAAAGAAAAAAGATCCCCGACTTCTCAAAGAAGTCGGGGATCTGAGCCTCTCTGAACTGCTGATTCTTATTTAATAAAATCTAAACTCAGATAATAAGTTACAATTTCACTCAGTAAGGTCAAAAATACACCGTTACCACGGGTTAGATCAGCAACATTTAATCTTTCCCTAACGCCAACATCTCACTATTACACACCCCATGAGCAACTGGAATGACTATCTCACATCACTCAGCAATGATTATGCCCAATGGTGGAATGATTACACGCTGACGGATGTAGTGGGACAGCAGCGAGTTGAGCAGAATAAATCGCCCCGGCTGCTAGATTTTACAGTGGTGGTATTGCCCACTAAAGAGGAACGGAGCGAAGCCCAGGAGAAAACTGAGCGTTTAGATGTATTGGCAGGGTTGCGGAAATATGCTCAAGAACACGTCTTACTGGTAGGGCGGCCAGGTTCGGGGAAATCAACGGCGTTAGTGCGGTTGTTATTAGAGGAAGCGGAGAAGGCGAGATCCCCCCTCAATCCCCCCTTAGAAAGGGGGGAAGCCAAATCTTCAGAATCCCTTTTGTTAAGCAGGGCAGATAAAATTAGTGGCGAGTCATTCAGCCACAATAAAGCCAAATCTTCAGAACCCCCCTTTTTAAGGGGGGCAGGGGAGATCATCCCCGTGCTGGTAGAGTTGCGCTATTACGAAACCTCAGTGCTGGATTTAATTCGGGTTTTCTTAAAGCGCCATCGCCTACTGTTGGACACTGCAACCATAGAAAAACTGTTATTTGACGGGCAATTCCTCCTGTTGGTGGATGGTATCAACGAATTACCCTCAGCAACAGCACGACAAAATTTATATACATTCCGGCAAGACTACGAAAAAAGCACGCCGATGATATTCACCACGCGGGATTTAGGCGTGGGGGGCGATTTGGGCATTACCAAGAAGCTGGAAATGCAACCCCTGACAGCAGAACAGATGCAGCAGTTTGTCCGCGCCTATTTGCCAGAACAGGGTGAGCAGATGTTGCAGAACTTAGGCGACAGGTTGCGGGAGTTTGGAGAAACGCCGTTGCTGCTGTGGATGCTGTGTTCATTGTTTGAACCCGCAGGAGACATCCCGGCAAACTTGGGTTTGGTGTTTCGCAAGTTTACCCAAATCTATAATGACAAACTCAAGCCAGATATCCAAGTTACAGATGAGTCTCGGCGGTGGTGGACTCGATTATTAGAACATTTGGCATTCTACATGACCACAGGGGATAAGCGGACAGAATTAAATGTTGCCATATCCAGGTTAAAAGCAGAGGAAGTTTTAACCCAGTTTTTGCAAGCTGAGAAATTTGATAAACCACGCGACAGAGCATTAGAATGGCTGCAAGATTTACTCAAGCATCACTTAATTCAAATTGGAGCAAATGACAAAATTGAATTTCGCCACCAACTAATTCAGGAATATTACACCGCCGAATGTTTGCTCAAGCAATTACCAAACCTCAATGATAACTGTCTCCAGCGAGAGTATTTAAATTATTTGAAATGGACTGAACCCCTGAAATTAATGCTGGAATTGGTGGATGATGGGGATGGGGCGCAGGCGGTGCAAGTGGTGAACTTAGCCTTAGAGGTAGATTTGCAGTTAGGGGCAAAGTTAGCAGGTGCTGTAAAGCCAGAATTCCAACAGCAAACAGTTGATTTAGTTGCTGGGTTAGAAATTCCTCTATTATTTAAAATTACGCTTTTAGGTTTAACAAAATCTAACAAAGCGATTCCTGGATTAATTAAATTGCTCGAACATGAAGACTCCGATGTGCGTTGGAGTGCGGCATTAGCCCTGGGAGAAATCAAATCAGAGGCAGCGATTCCTGGATTAATTAAATTGCTCGAAGATGAAGACTCCGATGTGCGTTGGAGTGCGGCATCAGCCCTGGTAAAAATCAAATCAGAGGCAGCGATTCCTGGATTAATTAAATTGCTCGAAGATGAAGACTCCGATGTGCGTTGGAGTGCGGCATCAGCCCTGGGAGAAATCAAATCAGAGGCAGCGATTCCTGGATTAATTAAATTGCTCGAAGATGAAGACTCCGATGTGCGTTGGAGTGCGGCATCAGCCCTGGTAAAAATCAAATCAGAGGCAGCGATTCCTGGATTAATTAAATTGCTCGAAGATGAAGACTCCTCTGTGCGTAGGAGTGCGGCATTAGCCCTGGGAGAAATCAAATCAGAGGCAGCGATTCCTGGATTAATTAAATTGCTCGAAGATGAAGACTCCGATGTGCGTTGGAGTGCGGCATCAGCCCTGGTAAAAATCAAATCAGAGGCAGCGATTCCTGGATTAATTAAATTGCTCGAAGATGAAGACTCCTCTGTGCGTAGGAGTGCGGCATTAGCCCTGGGAGAAATCAAATCAGAGGCAGCGATTCCTGGATTAATTAAATTGCTCGAAGATGAAGACTCCTCTGTGCGTAGGAGTGCGGCATTAGCCCTGGGAGAAATCAAATCAGAGGCAGCGATTCCTGGATTAATTAAATTGCTCGAACATGAAGACTCCTCTGTGCGTAGGAGTGCGGCATTAGCCCTGGGAGAAATCAAATCAGAGGCAGCGATTCCTGGATTAATTAAATTGCTCGAAGATGAAGACTCCGATGTGCGTTGGAGTGCGGCAGATGCCCTGGGAGAAATCAAATCAGAGGCAGCGATTCCTGGATTAATTAAATTGCTCGAACATGAAGACTCCTCTGTGCGTAGGAGTGCGGCATTAGCCCTGGGAGAAATCAAATCAGAGGCAGCGATTCCTGGATTAATTAAATTGCTCGAAGATGAAGACTCCGATGTGCGTTGGAGTGCGGCAGATGCCCTGGTAAAAATCAAATCAGAGGCAGCGATACTTCAGATTATGAATCTGCTAAAAAATCAAAAATTTGTGTCAGCAAATAATGGAGATACGCTGCGTTATGCAGTACAAGCACTGGAAGCAATACAAGAAAACTGTCAATACTATAAATGTCTAACTCAACCAAAACCCTTACCATCTCTTCCCTCATCCCAGCCTAAAACTTCCCTAATGTACATTCTCCACCTCTCAGACCTACACTTTGGCACACCTGACCAAGCTAAACTTTGGTCTAACCAACTAGCAATTGACTTGCAACAAGAACTCGAAATTCCTCACCTTGATGCCCTCATTCTCTCCGGCGACATCGCCGACAAATCAACCCCCCCAGAATACGCAGCAGCCCAACAATTTTTTGACGAACTCCGCCAAGATTTCCCCCTCCAACCTGAGCAAATTATCATCGTTCCCGGCAATCATGACCTCAATTGGTCACTAGCAAAAAAAGCTTACCAATTAATTGACCGTGATGACTATAAGGGAGAACTGACGCAAGGTGAATATATAGAAGAAAATGCCAGTGTCATTCGTGTGCGAGATGAAGAAAAATACAAAAGACGATTTGAACACTTCAGCAACTTCTACCAAACTATCAAAAACCAACCCTATCCTCTAGACTATGACCAGCAATACACCCTCGACCATTTCCCCAACCAAAACCTGCTCATTCTAGGGTTAAACTCCGCTTGGCAATTGGATCATCATTACAAATCCCGTGCCAACATTAATATGAATACACTCAGCAACGCCCTCACAAAAATTCGCCGCCAAAAAGAATATGAAAACTGCATCAAAATAGCAGTATGGCATCATCCCCTAGATAGCGCCTGGGATGACCGCATCAAAGACCAAAGCTTCATGGAACAGTTAACCGTCGCAGGTTTCCGCTTCTTCCTCCACGGACACGTCCACCAAGCCCAAAAAGGCTTTAATGAATACGACGCAGAACGAGGACTATTCCGCATCTGCGCGGGAACATTCGGCGCACCCACCCACGAACTCACTACCGCCAAAGGTTGGCAATATCACCTAATGAAGTTGGAAAATAACACCCTCACCGTCCGCAGCCGCAAACGCGAGACAGAAAACGGCGCATGGGAACCAGATAATTGTTGGCGACAAGGTAGGGGTCAAGGTTCGTTAGATTCTTATACAATTACATGGGAATAGAAAATTTGGTTAACCGTGAAGAAATTATTCATTTTGCTTTAGATTTGATATTACCAGGAGAATCAAGTTAATTGGTGAAGCAGCGACTCGATACATTATTAGTAGATTTAAATTTATGTAGTTCTCGCGCCTTAGCACAGCGATTAATTCAGGCGGGGGAAGTGACTGTAAATCAGCAGGTGGTGGATAAGGCTGGGACAGAAGTTGATACTGCGGCTCAAATTAAGGTGAAAGAGCGATCGCGCTTTGTGTCTCGCGGAGGTGAGAAACTGATAAAGGCTTTGGATGCTTTCCCTATCTCCACCACCGGACGCATTTGTTTAGATGGGGGAATTTCTACAGGCGGTTTTACCGATTGCTTGCTACAAGCGGGAGCAAAACAAGTTTACGGCATTGATGTCGGTTATGGACAAGTTGACTGGGGTTTAAGAAATGATCCACGGGTGATTTTAAGAGAACGTACCAATTTACGCAATCTCACACCCGAAGATTTGTATAGTGAAGCTGACGAGATACCTGATTTGGCGGTGGTGGATGTATCGTTTATTTCCTTAACTAAGATTTTGCCGGCTTTGTGGCGATTAACTAAATCTCCCAGGGATGCAGTCTTGCTAGTTAAACCACAGTTTGAAGTGGGAAAATCCCGTGTTGGCAAAAAAGGCGTTGTCCGCGATCCTCATGACCAAGCTGATGCTATTTTCCAAGTTTTGCAAGTAGCTTGTCAATTAGGATGGAAATACAAAGGTTTAACTTGGTCGCCGATTACTGGCCCGGCTGGAAATATCGAGTATCTTTTATGGTTAGGAATGGAAAGTGACTCACCACCGCCTGATTTAGATGCAATTAAGCAAATGACGCAATCAGCAATTGCTAATTTAGCTTAAATCGGTGAACAATAAACATTTATCACGCCGATTTAGTCAGGAATTTCGACCGAATTACGTCTCTTAACTGATAACTGATAACTGTTAACTGATAACTGTTAACTGTTAACTGATAACTGTTAAACATCGTAGATTAGGCATTCTATGGCTTCTGGATGGGTTTCACAGTAAGTTTCCAAAGCAGTTTTGCGGTGTTTTGCTTGCTGCTGCTGGTGCGCTTTTTCAGCTTGTAATTCTTCGACGATATCCCAAGCTACAGCACAGCTAGCTGAATTATCTCCGTCTACGTTGCAGGTTTCACGAGCTTCCACAATAGATTCTAGGATAGCTTCATCAAGGGTTGTAGTCCCGTTGTTAACAGCAGATTGGACGGCTTCTAGGGTTTTTGTCATGATATTTTCACCTGTGTTGAGTGAGATGAACATTGACTGTAAGCTTCAGATGATCTCAAAAGCTTATACTTCCAGTGTAGATAGGCTGATCAAAAGCGTCTGGTAGTAAACACCGTAAAATGAAGGTAAAAAATCCCAAAAAATCAAATTTCTGTTGGGAGTTTTGCCTTGATTTTTATTTCCATCATTTTCTCAATTTTGCATCGGAAATTGGTAATTTAGACCTGTTGTCATCAAAATTTGATGGAAAATGATTTCATCAATATTTTTGATTAATTATTGATACTTTGCGCCTAATTCCTGTTGCAAGCGATACAGAATTGTCTGGTGGTCAACCTGAGATAAAATTTCTGCAATTACGGTACTAGCTCCTAATTGTCCCCAAGTACAACCTTTTTCTAAATATACTTGGGCGGCTTTACCGACTGTGTATGCACCATAACCTGCAATCCCAGATTGCGCGATCGCAGTCCCAGCGTAAGCAGTAATATTCAGAGGATTTTCACCACTGGCAATAACAGCCGTACTTTTACCTAAACCTAGCATCACACTACTACCTATTTCTCCTAACAGCAAACCACCAGAACTAAAGAAAATCGTCTTTAAAATTTTGCTGGCTTCATAGCTAGTCATAGGTAAGCCATATAACCGTGCGAGAGAACGAATCAAAGCTAAGTCGGCGATCGCACCACAGATGACATCTAAAACAGGTACAGGATTTAATCCTACTGCCAATGCTTTATATTTAGTAAATTTCCAAATAATATTTTCAGCTTCTTTGTCGCGGAAGTTCATAGTCTTTTGTGCGATCGCCTCTTCTGCATCCCGTGCTTGAATCAGTGCATTTAAAGCCAAAAGCGATCGCCCTTCCCGATTCAAAATATTTAAAATTGTCTGCTGAAGTTCCTCCACCTGGGGCTGTAGTGTCTCCCATTCATAGCTGACACGACCATCCGGCCACTCAACCCGTACTTCCATCGGTGCTGGTTCCGCCGCCACCATAACAATTTCATCAGGTAATAAAGGCTTGGCTTGGGGATGTCCTGCGCCTAGTTGTTGCAAATTATCGTAAATTGCGGAACGGTCTGTTTCTGGATATAAATCGATTTTGTTAAATACCAAAATCAGTGGCTTTTGGGCTTTTCGTAATTCCAGCAACCCTCGATACTCAGTCCGCGTGATATCACCCGAAACCACAAACAAAATCAAATCCGCCTGACGCGTCACTTCTCGCGCCATTTTTGCCCGTGTATCGCCTCCAATTTCATCTAATCCAGGGGTATCAATTAACTCTACTAATACCTTACCTCCTGGCTGCCAACGCACAGAACGCGGCCATTGGGTGACACCATTTAGAGGGCCTGTTTGGAGAATCTTCTCTCCTAGCAAAGCATTTAACACTGCTGATTTTCCCCGACTCACCAAACCAAAAGCCGCAATTCTAATTACATTGGAGTCTAGTTTGTTGAGTGTAGAATTCAACGCGTCTAATTCCGGTTTCAGCAAGCCTACCAATTGAGGGTTTGAGGAAAACTTTCCTGACTTGCGGAGATATCCATACCAAGACAGCGCTTGTCTGAGACTAGCACGGGCGCGGTTTAAGTGAGTTTCTTGGAGATTACGCACGAAGTTAGATTGATTCAAGGTTGAACAAACAACAGGCTACATTTCCATTTTGCTCTAATTTCTCGGCTTTTAGCACCGCATGATGTCTAACCTTTGGTGATCATTGTATAGTCAGCATCTTCATTCACCCAATCTAAAACTGTTTTTAGACTATTTCTCGCCTGGCTTGTAAATTTTGTGAGGATATTTCTTTTCAAAATAAGCAATAGCAGCTTCGCCAAATGCCTTAACCGCAGAAGCACCAATCGCTGGTTGAACAACTTGCCCGATAACAGGAATAAATCCTACTATACCACCGCCAACTCTAAACAGTAACTGCCCTCCACCCATTGCTATAATTGCTGCGGCTATTGCTCCGGCTCCGCCAGCCGGAATTAAATCAACGTTATATACTGAGGCAATCCGAGTCACAACAGCTGCCTGTACAGCAGTTAAACTAGTATTAAAGGCGATCGCACCGATGAAAGGAACACCACCAGCCATTCCTGCTGCGGCTCCACCACCCATCATTAACCAGAGTTCCTCTCTGGCTTGGTCACGGCAAAATTTAGGCATAAAAATATATAACAGTAAGAACAGCATCTCATAGTTAAAATACCCAAATATTGCTCTGAAATAACTGTCCAAGAATAATATTCATTATATTTTTATTGCAAATTGTAACAACCCCATGATATGGTAATTATCAATAAATCAAAGCTCTTGTAAGTGTTCCGTAGTCAGTAGGTTCGGGTAATGTCGCAGGTAACGATCTCTTCGGTAGCCTTAAATAGTTGGGATTGTCCACCTTAAAGTGCAGCCTTAGCCTTGCCGTAATTAATCAGAAATGAAAGCAAGTCTTCCAGGAAAACAGGCGAACTTTCATTCAGTTTTGCAGCGATTCCCATTCCACGAGTTTAGCCTGTGAATTTGGCTTTTTATGTCTGTGTGAACTATTGACCTACTAAGCGTTCTGCATACTGTCTGACTCTGCAAATCAGTATGGTACTTGCGAAATCTTGTTGAGAGGTGAACTATTTGCAGTGCGCCAAAGTATTGTTAATTTTACATGAATAACGGCGCAAGGAGGAGACTTGAACGGAACTATTTTGAGGCGAGAGTGGTTTTTTAACACTCAGCGAGACATTATGGCTGGGGCTGTTGTGGGATTAGCCTTGATTCCAGAAGCGATCGCTTTTTCCATTATTGCCGGAGTTGACCCCAAAGTGGGGCTTTACGCCTCATTTATTATTGCAGTCATGACAGCCTTTTTAGGCGGCAGACCGGGTTCAATTTCAGCCGCTACAGGCGCAATGGCGCTACTCATGATTGATTTAGTCAAAGATTATGGTTTGCAATATTTATTAGCCGCCACCTTGTTAACCGGAGTCTTTCAAATTCTGTTTGGGTTTCTAAAACTGGGTCGCCAAATGAAATTTGTCCCCAGGGCGGTAATGATTGGCTATATCAATGCGCTGGCGGTGTTAATTTTTCTCGCCCAGTTACCCCAACTGACCAATGTCCCGCCCACTGTATATATACTGACTATACTTTCTTTGGGGATTATTTATATACTACCTCGCTTTACCAAAGCAGTCCCCTCGCCCTTGGTAGCTTTAGCGGTGATGACTATAGCCGCAATTTCCCTGAAATTAGATGTTCCCACCGTTGGGGATATGGGCGAACTACCCACCACTTTACCGTTCTTTGCACTGCCCCAAGTGCCGTGGAATCTGGAAACATTAAAGATAATTCTGCCCTATTCTTTCACCTTAGCGATCGTTGGTTTATTGGCTTCCTTATTAACGGCGGCTTTGGTAGATGAACTCACCGATACACCCAGCGATAAAAACCAAGAAGCCAAAGGACAAGGAATTGCAAATATTGTCACTGCCTTTTTTGGCGGTATGGCAGGATGTGGGATGATTGGACAATCGGTGATTAATGTCCAGTCTGGTGGACGAGGGAGACTGTCAACCCTTGCATCCGGAATTTTCCTGTTAATTGCCATTTTGTTTTTGCAAGATTGGGTGAAGCAAATGCCCATGGCATCCCTAGTTGCTGTCATGATTATGGTATCAATTGGGACATTTCGCTGGTCTTCTTTAAAAAATATTTCCCGCATCCCCCGCACTGAAACCGCCGTCATGTTGACAACAATGTTTGTGACGATTTTCACTCGTAATTTTGCCTTGGGTGTAGTCACAGGTATTGTTATGAGTACGGTGTTTTTCTCCAGCAAAATTGCCCAATTGGTATTTGTGGATAAAGTGCTGAGTGAAGATGGTTCCCATCGCATCTATAAAGTCGTCGGACAAATTTTCTTTTTATCAAGAGATGAATTTTTGGCATCTTTTGATTTTACCGAACTCATTGAGCGTGTCACCATTGACTTAACTCATGCTCACCTCTGGGATCAAGGAGCAGTGGAAGTACTTGATAGAGCAATCATGAAATTTCGCCGTAATGGTGCAGATGTAGAAATCATTGGACTGAATGAAGCTAGTGCTACTTTGCTGAATAAATTAGCAACTTCTCAAAAAGCCGCTACTCTCAAACAAGAGTAGTAGAGCCATCATCAAGGTGTTGAGGAAATGGTAAAATTGCCAAACCAATTCACAGCAGACTTTTGACTTTTGCTATATGTTTACCTTCTAATCCAAAACCAGGGACTCAAACCATCATGAAAAATATTTTACTTTGTACCGATGGTTCTGCATTTGCGAACAACGTTTATAAATATGGCGCTTGGTTTGCTCGTCAATTTCATGCTAACATCAATGTTTTATTTGTCACTGATATTCGCAGTAAACAAGTAGCTTCTACTGGTAACTTAAGCGGTAGCATTGGGCTTGGTGCTTCTGAAAATTTGTTGCATGAATTGGTGGAGTTGGAACATAAAAAAGCCAAGCTAAATAATCAACGAGCGCGTTTAATTTTGCAAAATGCGGGGGAAATTCTCAAAAACCAGGGAATTAGAGATGTTCAGTTAACCAATAAAACCGGATTTCTGGTAGATTGTTTTCATGAATTTGAACAAAATTCAGATTTAATTGTTTTAGGTAAACGGGGAGAAGGGGTAGATTTTGCATCTGCTCATCTAGGAGCAAATGTAGAGCGAATTGTTCGTACTACAAAAAAACCATGTTTAGTTACCCCGCTTGAATATAAACCAATTGAGAAAGTTTTAGTTGCTTATGACGGCAGTTTAACAGGGAAAAAAACACTACAATTTTTAGTAAATTCTTCTTGTTTCCAAAAATTAGAAATACATTTATTAAAAGTAACTAAAAAGGAAACATATCCCAGGGCGGAGAATAGAATAAATGAGGGTAAATATATTTTAGAAGCAGCAGGTTTTAATCTCATTTCTACGATTAGAGAAGGTGAAGCAGAAGAGGTTATTAATCAATATATTACTGAGCAAAATATCAGCCTTTTACTTATGGGAGCGCATGGACATAGCCGCATCCGTGATTTAATAATTGGTAGTACGACAATTCAACTCCTGAGAAGTAGTAATATTCCTGTATTGCTGTTTCCTTAAGAAGTTGTTAATCAAAGTGATTTTTGATAATTTTATGTCTCCATTGATTTCCCTGATTACCCCTTAAATAGATGATTTTGACATAAAATCTCTTGTCTTTAGGACTGGAGTTTTAGAAATAAACTCTGACTCCGTTGAGTTGAATTAATTGCAATTGTTTAACAGAGGAAAATCTTTCGTGCAAATAACCAATGAAATCCATTTTCGTAACGTCCAAGGAGATATTCTTGGCGGTTTAACGGCGGCGGTGGTGGCCTTACCGATGGCATTAGCTTTTGGTATTGCTTCTGGTGCGAGTGCTGCTGCTGGGTTATGGGGAGCAATATTAGTCGGATTTTTTGCCGCTTTGTTTGGTGGTACACCCAGCCTGATTTCTGAACCCACAGGCCCCATGACCGTAATTGTCACCGCCGTGATTGCTGGATTAACAGCTAATAATCCCGAAAATGGTCTGGCAATGGCATTTACTGTGGTGATGATGGCAGGAGTAGTTCAAATCCTGTTTGGGGTATTGCGATTGGGGCGGTATATTACCATGCTGCCCTATAACGTGATTTCTGGATTTATGACAGGAATTGGCGTAATTCTGATTTTTTTGCAAATCGCACCCTTCTTGGGGCAAGAAACGCCTAAAGGTGGTGTAATTGGTGTCCTGCGGAATCTTCCGGATCTAATTGCTAATATCAGTCCTCTGGAAACTCTCTTAGGAGTGATCACTTTAGTAATTCTGTTCTTATATCCGGCGCGATTCAAAAAGGTTCTTCCCCCCCAATTGGTAGCGTTAGTTATTGGGACGGTAATTTCTCTGTTTTTCTTTCGTGGTGTGGAAATTCGCACTATTGCCACTATTGGCGAAATTACTCCGGGTTTGCCTAACTTCCAGATGCCCACTTTTACCCCGGAAAATTTGCAGTTAATGTTTGTTAACTCCGTGGTATTGGGAGTGGTGGGTTCTATTGATTGTTTGTTAACTTGTGTCGTATCTGACAGTCTCACCCGTACAGAACACAAATCTAACAAAGAATTAATCGCTCAAGGTATTGCTAATTTAATTACTGGCTTATGTGGTGGGATTGCAGGTTCTGGAGCAACAACGGCGACTGTAGTTAATATCCAAGCTGGTGGACGGACTGCATTATCTGGTATCAGTCGGGCTTTATTTCTGTTAATTGTGGTTTTGTGGGCGGCTCCCTTAACTTCTGGGATTCCTCTGGCTGTATTAGCTGGGATTGTCTTAAAAGTTGGGATTAATATTATTGATTGGGGCTTTCTCAAAAGGGTTCACAAAATCTCTTGGAAGGCGGCTGGAATTGTCTATAGTGTGGTACTGCTAACGGTGTTTGTCGATTTAATGATCGCCGTAGCTGTGGGGGTATTTATTGCGAATATCTTGACTATTGAGCGCCTTGACGAACTGCAATCTAATTCTGTGAAGGCGATTACTGACGCTGATGATCAAATTGTCCTGACTCCGGAAGAAAAAGAACTTTTAGATGCAGCTAATGGGCGCGTTTTGCTGTTCCATCTCAGTGGACCGATGATTTTCGGTGTTGCTAAAGCTATTGAGAGAGAACATCGGGCGATCGCTAATTATGATGTTTTGATTGTGGATTTAAGTGAAGTTCCGGTACTGGGTGTCACTTCTTCTTTGGCGATTGAAAGTGCCATTCAAGAGGTGATTGATGCCGGACGGGAAGTTATCATTGTCGGTGCAACAGGAAAGGTGAAAAATCGCTTAGAAAAGTTAGGTATTGCTGGTTTAATTCCCGGAAACCACTGGATGGGCGATCGCTTGAATGCACTCAAAGAAGGGTTAGATTTGGTTCAGTCAAAAGCAACGCTCTAGCAGCCATGAATCAAAACCTAATCAATAGAGTGATTACCTAAAATTTACCCGCAGAGGCGTAGTAAAATACGCCTCTACATAACTATAGTATGTCATTAGTCCGAGTAAAAACTCCGCGAACCTCTGCGCTAACCTCCGCGAACCTTTGCGTTAAAAAAAACTCCAACTTTTAGCCCTACCACCAAAGGCGATTGCCATTTTCATCTACTCGTGCTTGGCGAATTACATCAGAAATTTCTTCTGCATCTCTGACATGATGCAGTGCCTTTTTTGTCCCGTCAGGGTATTCGACAACGAAGTAAGTCGGGACTGTAATCTGGTCGCCTGTGATATCTGGTACATCCACAGCTACTTGTTTGGCCTTCTCTTCGAGTGATTTCGATTCCTCAATTACATCTCCCGGATTTGCTGTTAAGTTTCTTTCCTTGGCTGTTGGCTCTTCTCGTGAATGCCAATCTTGACTTACTGGCTGATTTATTTGATTTTCTAGTTTCTTAACCATGATATTTTTTCAAATGAAAATTTATACATCTACTAAGAACAATCTAAAAAATCACAGACATAATGAGTTCCTTCTTCCGAAAGAGTTGGCAATGAAGATTCATCAGTAGGTTAATCAGCACAATTAACAATCAAGTGTGTCAAGGCATCTATTAAGCGATCGCTTTCCATTGGTATAATCTCTTTACCATGCATAATTTCTTGCGTAATCACGAAATGCACCAACGAGCCAATGAGAATTCTGGCTGTTGCCTCTGGATCAGGTATCTTTAATTCTGGGTGAGAAGCTAAATATTTAGTGATAGTCTCAATGGCTGGTTTTGCAATGCTGTAAATAAATACCTGCGATAATTCCGGAAAACGTGCCGACTCTCCCATTAACAGCCGCTCAAATGACTGATATTCTTGATCGTTAACCATCTGATTCAATGCTGTGGCGGCTAATCGGCGCAGCACAACATAGGGTTCTCCCTTGAGGGGTTGCGAACCCAATATGGAATAAAACTGCTTTCTGGCAAGTTTCTCAATTAATGCTTTAAATAATCCTTTTTTATCGTGAAAGTGACTGTATACTGTGGCCTTAGAAACCCCAGAGGCTTCTGCTACCCGATCCATGCTAGTGGAAGCATAGCCATGAGCTAAAAATTCCTGCATCGCCCCTTGCAGAATTTTTTCCACTTTATCTATTTTATCTGCTTTATCTGCTGAATTTGAGCGGTCAATCTCTCCAACTTTTGGGCGTGCCATGTTCAAATAGTCCTTATTGTATACCTCTTGAGGCTAGGGCATCGGTCACTTAATTTTGGATTTTGGATTTACGATTTTGGATTAACCTCTCCTTATAAAGAAGAGGCTTAAACATGGAAAACTTTTTGTTTTTCTTCTGCGTGAACCCAGAGGCTTGAGACCAAATATTTTAGATTTCAGATTTTCATTTAATCCAAAATCTAAAATCTAAAATCTAAAATCTAAAATCGCTTCGGTGATGATTTTCCCTTCATCCCCATTTCTTGGCGATATCGCTTGACTAAACTAGTCGGTTTAGTATAATTCTATTATAGAACTAAACGGTTTAGTTTTGTCTACCCCAGATCATTCTGCTCGTGACTGGTAAGAGGCAGAGCGGCTGGGTGCTGGGTGCTGGAAAGAAGAGGAAAAGTCATTTCCAACTCACCCCCGCTCCGGTGCTCCGGTGTTCCCTTTCCTCTTGCATATGTCTTTTGAAAAACCGATGATTATGTCCAAAATTCAGGGAAAGCATGAGATTTTTTTCTCTGGTGAGTGATAAAAGAGAGTTAGGCGGGACATTTACCAAAATTTAATTTTTGCTCATTTGAATCAGCTTATTTGCAATTGCTTCAAAGGTATGCTATCGTGCAGAACTCAAAGCTAGATCGATCAATATCTCCCCAATCAATTTTACGTCCGCCCTTTTTTATCGCTATCATTGTATCTTTAACTGTAATTGGTAGTAGTGTTTATACGGTATTAAAATTTCAGGATACATTAAATCAGAAGGCTCCAGCACCAGCAGCACTACTACCTGAGCTAAAAACAGTAACAGCCCTTGGACGTATTGAACCACAAGGAAAAGTGATTAAACTCTCTGCTACCACATCAACCGAAGGCAGTCGGGTAGAGGAACTTTTAGTGCGGGAGGGGGATAGGATTAAAGCAGGGCAGGTGATAGCGATTTTAGACAGCCGCGATCGCTTGTTAGCGGCCTTGAAAGAGGCTGAAGAACAAGTGAAAGTAGAACAGGCAAACTTAAACCGCATTCAAGCAGGTGCTAAACGGGGAGAAATTTTAGCACAATCCGCCACAATTGCTCGCTTGGAGGCAGAACGCCAAGGTGATATTGCTGCCCAAAAAACCACATTAGCTCGATTGCAAGCCGAAGTGCGTCACGCCGCAGCCGAAGAGCAACGCTATCAAGCCCTGTATGAAGAAGGAGCCATATCTGCCTCTCAAAGAGACAGCAAGCGTTTAACACTGGAAACAGCCCAAAAAAATCTGCAAGAGGCACAAACACAGTTAAAGCGCACCGAGTCAACCAGCCAGCAACAAATTAAAGAAGCTATAGCGACACTAGATCAGATTTCGGAAGTGCCGCAAGTGGATATTGCAGCGGCCATAGCCGAAGTAAATCGTGCTATAGCAGCCATGAAGCGGACACAAGCAAATCTAGAACAAGCTTATGTGCGATCGCCTCAAGATGGACAAATATTCGAGATTCACACCCGCCCAGGCGAATTAATCTCAAATGAAGGTATTGCTGAGATTGGGCAAACCAGTCAGATGTACGTAATTGCAGAGGTGTACGAAAGTGATATTGGCAAAGTTCATCCAGGGCAG
Organism: Nodularia spumigena CCY9414; assembly: GCF_000340565.2. NCBI lineage: Bacteria > Bacillati > Cyanobacteriota > Cyanophyceae > Nostocales > Nodulariaceae > Nodularia > Nodularia spumigena. Next base: position 1,639,768 of record NZ_CP007203.1, on the reverse strand, counting down.
AAAGTGCAAATATTTGGTGATTTTCTCGCGATTGAATTGCAGGGAACAGTTGACCGTAAAGGCTTACAAGTGCGTCGGCAAAATGTGATTAACACTGATCCAGCTAGCAATATTGATAACAGAGTGGTAGAAGTTTATATCCGGCTAGATGAGATTTCTACTCAGAAAGCTGCCAACTTAACCAATATGCAAGTCAAAGCAGTAATTCAATTGTCCAATTCGTAATTCGGAACACATTATTTTCTCGCGTCTCTATTCAGGATGTTGCACTTCATATGATGGGACTAATCAGACAAATGCGGCGGCGCACACCTCTAGGATGGCTGCAATTGAGTCATGAAAAGAGCCGTTTACTGGTAGCATTGTCAGGGATTGCCTTTGCGGATGTGTTGATGTTCATGCAGATGGGCTTTCAGACGGCGCTATACGACAGTAACACGAGACTACATCGCAGTTTGCAAGCAGATATTGTTTTGACGAGTCCCCAAGCCCGAAGCCTGCAAAATATGCCCCCATTTTCGCGACGGCGGCTTTATCAGGCTATGGATATCCCTGGAGTCTACTCAGCAGAAGCAATGTATGTCAACAACATCATTTGGAAAAATCCCCAAACACGCCGCCAGACATCGGTACAAGTCATCGGTTTTAATCCAGATCAGCCAGTTTTTGATTTACCGGATGTGAATCGACAATTACAGTCAATTAAGCTACCGGATACTGTTTTGTTTGACCGCAGTGCTAGGGGAGATTACCAAAAGGCGATCGCTCAAATTGACGCAGGTCAAAAACTCACCACCGAAATTGAAGGGCGGACAATTACCATTAGTGGTTTATTCACTGTGGGGGCTTCTTTTGGTTCTGATGGTAGCTTGATGACCAGTGATCAAAACTTTTTACGCTTATTTTCGAGACGACCAGCCAGCAGTATCAGCTTAGGTTTAATCAAGGTAAAACCAGGTTATGACCCCAAACAGGTAGCGATCGCTTTGCAAGCATACCTCAGAGATGATGTCAGCGTCATGACTCACGCCGAATTTATTGAATTTGAAAATAACTTTTGGCGAACAAACTCCCCCATTGGGTTTATTTTTAGCCTGGGTGTCTCAATGGGGTTTGCAGTGGGAGTAATTCTGGTTTATCAAGTTCTTTCCACTGATGTCAATGCCCATGTCAGGGAATACGCGACCTTTAAAGCTTTGGGATATCGCAATTATTACCTGCTCAGTGTCGTCTTTGAACAGGCTTTAATTTTAGCAGCATTGGGATTTATTCCCGGAGTAGCAGTATCCTTGGGACTTTACCAAATGACTCGCACGGCGACAAATTTGCCGATGTATATGACAGCAATTCGCGGATTGCACGTACTAATTTTAACCATAATTATGTGTTCAATTTCTGGGGCGATCGCCACCCGGAAACTACGATCTGCTGACCCGGCTGATATGTTTTAGTGAAATGGAGTGTGGGGAGTGGGGAGTGTGGGGAGTGTGGGAGATGTGGGAGGTGTGGGAGGTGTGGGGAGAAGACGGTAACTTCCTAATGACTAATGACCAATGACCAATGACCTTTATTTACACCCACCTACTTATGGTTCCAGTTATTTGCATCCAGAATCTCGATCACTATTTTGGACAAGGTTCACTTCGTAGGCAAGTTTTATTTAATATCAATCTGGAGATTAAATCTGGTGAAATTATTATTTTGACTGGGCCTTCTGGTTCTGGTAAGACTACTCTACTGACCTTAGTTGGGGCGTTGCGTTCTCCCCAGTTTGGGAGTTTGCAGGTTTTGAACAGGGAACTTTCCGGTGCTAGTGCAGAACAATTAGTGCAGGCGCGACAGCATAACGGTTATATTTTCCAAGCACACAATCTGCATGGTAGTTTGACAGCACTCCAGAATGTGAGAATGGGTTTGGAACTGCACAAGCATATTGGCCCACGAGAGATGCAAACTCGTTCGGCCCTGATGCTAGAACAGGTAGGCTTAGGAAATCACCTTGATTATTATCCTGATAAATTGTCGGGAGGACAAAAACAACGAGTTGCGATCGCCCGCGCTTTGGTGAGCCATCCGCCACTGGTTTTAGCAGATGAACCCACTGCGGCTCTTGACAGTCAGTCAGGTCGAGATGTGGTCAACCTGATGCAAAAACTCGCCAAAGAACAAGGTTGTACAATTCTCATGGTGACTCATGACAATCGCATTCTAGACATTGCTGATCGGATTGTTCACATGGAAGATGGCAAGCTAGTCAATGGCTCTCCCATGAAATTTAAAATTTCCCAAACATCCTGCTAGAAAAAATCATGGTACATCTACCGAGGTTCCGAGGTGCGTTTTCCGTGCCTGGGAATTTTATTTTGTTTGGTATATATGATATGACATTTAGCAGAAGTAAGAGATTGTGTTATAGCTCTATGACTATTGATCATCAAAATCAAACTAGAGAATCTGACAAGAAATTGTCTTATTTTAGTTTCAAAAGCCCGAAACCCAAGAGCCATATAAAAAACTTATTCATCGGCATATTTGCATCTGTCTTGGTTGTCATCTTGGCTTTACCTGTAAATGCTTTGCAAGCACAGGTGACTCCCAGTAATCCTCAGTTGGGTGATACCTTATCTGTGGTGATTAACGTAGATAATCCAACCAATGGTAGTAATCCCACCGTGGCTGTAGGTGAAAATTCTTATCCAGCATTTGTGATCGCCCCCAATAAATATCGGGCTTTTATTCCCACCACTCCACTGGATAAACCGGGAACCATCACACTGAAGGTTTCAAGAGATGGTCAGGTGCAAAACTTGGCAGTGAATTTGCGTAATCGTACCTTTCCCACACAACGGATTAATTTACCGCCGGGGAGCGCTGGGGTGAGAGCCACAGAACATGAACTCCAGCGTGTCGCAGCTTTCAAAAAAATCCAAACACCGCAAAAGCATTGGAATGGTCCACTCCGCCAGCCAAATGCAGGGCGGATTACGACAATCTATGGTGTCCGTCGCTACTATAATGGAAAATTTGCTGAGAATTACTACCATCGTGGCGTTGACTACGCTGGTGCTATGGGTTCACCCGTAGTTGCCCCAGCAGATGGAACAGTTGCTTTGGTAGGTACAGTATCCGAAGGGTTTCGGGTTCACGGTAACACAATTGGCATTGACCACGGACAAGGAGTAACCAGCATTTTATTACATCTTAATGGCATTAAGGTCAAAGAAGGCGATTTCGTGAAAGCTGGTCAATTAGTTGGCACAGTGGGTTCCACAGGCGCTTCTACAGGACCGCATTTGCACTGGGGTTTATATGTCAATGGGCAATCTATTGACCCAGTACCCTGGAGATTTGATGGAGTCGATTAGTCACAAGCAAATTGATGCCGCCGTTTTTCCATAAAATATATACTTTTTGCCGATAATTAGGGAAAATGAATTGGATTGATACCGTCCCTACCCTGCTTGGTTAGCGTAAAAATAATGAGCGTTATGAGTATTGAAAAAATTGTAGAACAAGCTCTCCAGGATGGTTATTTGACACCAGTCATGGAAGCCGAAGTTGGAAGAATCTGTGATAACGCATCGGAACTCTCAATTGAAGAGTACATGGCGCTGGATAGACTGATGGGGGCATTATTGACCGGTGAGGTAGTGGCGGTACCTCGCAAACAATTCATTAACGTCATGGAAGAATTGGTACTGAGTGAGGCGATCGCCAGAGCCGCAGAAATTGAAGCCACCAGCGAAAAATCCTTGGATGTGGGGGATATAGCCGCTTACGCCCTCAACCGCTTACCACCCTTGTATGCGACTACAGAAGAAGGTGCTAGCTACCAACGTCTACGGGCGAAGGCAGAACTCCAAGATTTAATTTCCCTGCAAATTAGTGAGTCTATAGGACGTAACCTCGACCAACCAAACGACAATAAAACACCAGTCTCGGTCAAAAGCACTGGTAATGAAGTTATGCGCCAAGTCAGTAATTTACTCAGTGTCTACGCACCCAACTTTGAGCAAAAATCTCAGTTTTAATAGTCATTTGTCCTTAGTCATTAGTCATTAGTCATTTGTCCTTAGTTAAGCACACCCACGATAGCTGGCGTTGTGTAGCCAGGGATATGCTTTGAATAACAGTCCTTAGTCTGTGAGTTTTTCCTCTGACAAAGGGCGGGGTATGCACCCTCAACAACTAATACAATGACCAATGACCGAAGCGATTTTAGATTTTAGATTTTAAATTTTGGATTAAATGAAAATCTGAAATCTAAAATATTTGGTCTCAAGCCTCTGGGTTCACGCAGAAGAAAAACAAAAAGTTTTCCATGTTTAAGCCTCTTCTTTATAAGGAGAGGTTAATCCAAAATCGTAAATCCAAAATCCAAAATTAAGTGACTAATGACCAATGACCAATGACTAATTAATCACGCACTGATATAAGTGTGCCAACGTTTACCTGCTCATATAATAACCGGACATCATCATTACGCATTCTTAAGCAGCCATGAGAGATAGCAGCTCCTAACAAGTGTGTATCTGGTGTGCCGTGAAAGCCAATTTCATTGCGTCCATCTGACCAAAAACCAATCCATCGCTCTCCCAAAGGACTATCAGCACCTGATGGAAATACTTTACCAGTGATTGGGTGCTGCCAAATCGGATATTTTTGCTTATCGGTGATCCGGAAAGAACCTGTAGGAGTTTCCCAACCTTCCTTACCGATAGCAATTGGGTAACTGGCTATGACTTCACCTCCCTTGTAAACATAGGTACGGCGATCGCTTAAATTCACCACGACTTCTGTCTGAGATGATGTTGGGGAAGACAAACCCTGGGAATTCTGCCTTTGTCCGGGAAACAGCGCTCGCATTTTTGGCAATAACTCCGTAGATCCGGCGGAATTTTGGCTGACTGCACCCGACATATTCCCAACAGAATTTCTCTGGACATCTGGCTGGTAAGTGGGTTTATTCACAGATGTAGACGCGCCCGCAGCAGTTTTACTTCCACTCCCCAAAGCACCCGGCGACGGACTTCCGGCGGCGGAAGCTGACTGCTCAAACTGGGCTTGAGTTGTCGTCATGCGCCAGTGGACAGCTAGCGATAAGATAGCTGTGCCAAAACAGAGAAACATGAATATACGCGCTAGAGATTCATTTCTTACCATTGCTATCGCCTATTGTTTATCCGTTCATAATTTACTAACGTTTGCTAACAAACTGAAATCTTCTTGCTTCATCTGATTAACCCTGACATATCCAGTTGACTAATTGGTTCATGAGTACATCCAAAATTATCAATAATTTATAATTACTTATCTGTTCTCTTATAACTCTGCCAATACTTTTGGGCAAACTAATACTATCAGGATATTTTGGCACAAAATTCTTAGGGAAAAATTTTATTCACTCAGAACACTCACAGTGCATAAAATTCATCATTAATGGTGTGGGTGAGAGAAAAATCATGTTTGAAAGATTATTCCTAGCAGTCATAATTACATTTTCCCTGAATTTCTTTTTTCAAGTCCGCATACTCAATTCCACTCATGCTGGTATTAATGATCCACAACAGACAGAAACATCAACCACAATTATGGTGGACAATCCGCAAAAATAACCTTTTTTGTCGCTACATCTGCCTACATTAACAGTTGTATTTGAGAACCACAGGACTGAATCGCCTCTTGCTACAAACCAGGCATAACATATGTTCTGTTTTTTTTGACATACTCCCCGAGCGTCGCGGACGGGGATTCTTCACGCTTGAGTGAATTAAAAATCCTTCTCCCTTGCTCCCTGCTCCCTGCTCCCCTGCCTCTTCTGGTCAGATAGTGTTGATTGCACAAGTGTACGTAAATCTACTAAATTTTCACCAGGGATTAATAATAGCTAAAAACACAGCTATATAATTAGTAGGAGTCAAAATAGACTTGTGCGGTAGCTATTAATTTCCCTAACTTTATATACCACCATGTACCAGTCATAAATCCGTCACTGCTGGCAGGAACATTGCGCCCATTAGCTTGTCTAATAGATAGGGATGATTCAAAATTCAGTACGATCTATGAGCCAATCGATTACTGTATCCTGGTCAACTATTGATGCAAGATACCCAGAAGCATCGGTGCCAGTTGACAAACTATCTAATCACGATCTGATTTTAAGCTGTCAAGTCGGACTGCGCCCAGACCGTGCCGCGTTTGCAGAGCTATTGCGCCGCTATCAAAGTCAAGTTGATCGAGTTCTATACCACCTGGCTCCAGATTGGCCTGACAGAGCCGATTTGGCTCAAGAAGTGTGGATTCGAGTGTATCGAAATATTAACCGATTACAAGAACCAGTCAAGTTTCGGGGCTGGTTAAGCCGAATTGCTACCAACTTGTTTTATGACGAGTTGCGTAAACGCAAGCGGGTAGCCACTCCCTTGTCTCTGGATGCTCCCCGCACACTCGAAGACGGTGAAATGGATTGGGAAATTGCTGGAGATACTCCCGGACCAGAGGAAGAACTGACCACTAGAGAATTTTACGAGCAACTGCGAGAGGCGATCGCGGATTTACCAGAGGTATTTCGGACTACCATTGTACTCAGAGAAATCGAAGGTATGGCATACGAAGAAATTGCCGAAATTACTGGTGTTTCTTTGGGAACAGTCAAATCCAGAATCGCCAGAGCTAGATCCAGATTGCAAACTCAGTTGCAAAATTATTTAGATGCCTAATTTACAAAATCTGCTGATTGGCTAATAACTAAATTTTAAGCCTGTTTTGTGAATTTTAATTTAATCTGAAAGTTCTGCTCCCATCGGCTGGAAATTCCCGCAATTTATCCGGATTTCTCGTTGACTTTACCCGCATATGAATTGGTAATAATGCTACAATGAATACTAATTCTCCATTTGATGATCATTTCCCTTGGCTAAATCTTCAAGATTTTTCCGATGGGACAGGTCAGCATACCAATGAATCAACGGGTGCTATGGATATGGTGAAGCGCGATCGCTTCGAGTTATTAAGTGCTTACCTCGATGGAGAGGTGACAGCCTCCGAAAGCAGGCAAGTTGAAGAATGGCTGAAAAACGATGCCTCAATTCAATGCCTGTATAACCGACTACTAAATCTCCGGCGGGGCTTGCGGACTTTCCCAGTCCCAGCAGCCCAACAGCCGCCAGAAGTCACAGCCGTGCAAGTATTACAGCGTGTGCGCCGCCGCTCCCGTCCCATTTGGGCATTGGGAGGAGCCGCCGTTGCTGCTTGTGTTATCGGTGCTGTATCTGGTTTGCTACCAGGCGGTGAATTCAAGACACTGCAACTGGCGCAACAACCAGTAGAGCCTACACAAGGCACGACAAAGCCTGTAGCTTCAACTTCTCCCCTAATGGTGGCATTAAATAACCCGGTAATAGCAATTCCCAAAGCAGCAATAGCCTCTCCAGAGCAGTCAGTTAATCTGGAGCAGCCTGTACTAGGGGAAATCGACACAAACATCAATTAATCGCCATTCTACTGAGCGGGTTAACTAAACTTGCTCCACCATCCATCTGGTTGAGCAAGTCCTAAGTTGACAATTTCATAGACAAAACTATACTTATATTGACAAAAATCAATATATATTTTAGGAAAAAATCAACTACTTGATATATAATACGGTGATATCAAGTATTGAATTGAGACTATTGCCGACGCGAAAACCAAGCAATGATGGTGGTAGTCTTTTTCAGAAACTTAATTGGAACACAATCGCGTCTGGCGTAAGGCGTAGAAAGTCTACTGAGGGATAACTGCTCCCATGCTCCCGTTGAAGTAGAAAGTAAAGTCTAGTTTTGTCTAGGTTTTATATAGCAGCAACATTTCCTACTTGCTAACTCGCTCTAAATTTATCTATAGCTGGTCCGTGGTCCGTGGTCCGTGGCCCGTAGGGTAAAAACCTTTCGGTGTCTAACTTTTATGATCAGTTTATGTCCTAACGTCCTTGGCGGTTGCTATAACTACGGCTATACAGCAACTATGACAGGATGTCTTTTGACATCATTATGCTGTAGGAGCAAAAATACTACTTAGTAATTTTTACTTAATGTAAGAACAGCAAGTGAGCAAGTATTTTTTTCTCCTACCAGTTGCTTTGCCAATTCTATTAATAGCTTTTCCTGCCCTTGCTATTGAGACAGAACAGGTAAAATCCACAATTCTTAACTTGAGTGAAATTGAGTTACCTGCTACTAATGCGGAATTATTAACTCAAGAATCTATACCCATTGAAGTTAACCCCCAAACTCAGGCAGAAATAGAAGCAATTCCCAACGATGATGCAGATATTTCCATAGAAGTCATCGGCGAAAAAGACCCTTTGCCTGAGTCTACCCCTGTTTACGTCATCGATCAAGAAGAAATTCAAAAGCAGGGTGCTACAAGTGTAGCAGATGTATTAAAAAGAATGCCTGGTTTCACCATCAATAATGTGGGACCTGGTGCAGATATTCACACAGGTACATACTACCGGGGAGCTTCAATTGAACAGTCTGTATTTCTGATTAATGGTAGACCAATCAATAATAATATCAACACCTATCATGGGGGAACTGATTTAAATAGCATTCCTGTAGAAGCTATTGAACGAGTAGAATTATATAGTGGTGTCACCTCCGCTTTGTATGGCTCATCAGCATTTGGCGGTGTTGTAAATATTATCACAAAAGCAAGTTATAGTCAACCGAAATTAACTGGGAGTACAGAATTTGGCTCCTTAAATTTAAATAATCAACAGCTAAGTTATAGTGGCTCAGTTGGTGATGTTCGGTATAACTTCAGCTTTGAAAGATACTTTATAGATAATCGTTATCGCGTTCCCGTTGGTGCAGCAAATCGCGATGCTGAAGGATTTTTATCGAATGCAGACACAGCTACTAGCACCTACTTTGGCAGCATTGCGCTAGATTTAGATAGTAAAAACTCATTAAATTTCGATGTTAAAACCCTCAGCAGTCGTCGCGGTTTAGTTTATTTCGGTTTTCCACTGCAAAGAGATAGACTAGACCATGATGGCTTGAATGTGGGCTTATCTTGGAAAACTCGCTTGGGTGAAGGCGAAAGTTCTAATCTCACCACCACACTCGGTTACAACCAAGATTATTTTAGCACTTATGGTCCTACAGTGTTTGCTGGGTCAGAATTTAACCGTACAGGTGTTTTAGATACACAACAACTGACAGCCAGAGTAGACCATACATGGAAATTAACCCCCAGTCATCAATTACGCTGGGGATTAGATTTGAAGAATACTAACTTAAACGGTGATACTTTCAGTACCAGACCTGATAGAATTGCCCTTAACGAAACTGAAAATAGAAACGTGTTAAATACAGCATTGTTTGCTGTGAATACTTTAAATATTAGTGATAATTTTCTGATAGATTTAGGGCTAAGACAAAGCTTTGATGGAGAGTTTGGTAATTACTTCAACCCTAGTGCTGGCTTACGTTATGCTCTCACGCCAACAGTAGCAATGCGGGGGAGTTGGGCTGGGGGACAGCGTAATCCTGGGTTAGATCAATTATATCTTTATGATACAGTTCATAATTGGGAATCTAACCCTGATTTAATTCCAGAAACAGGTTCATCTTGGACTGCGGGAGTGGATATTAAACTGACAAATAATTTGATTGGACAGTTTACTTATTTCGGCAGTAGTTTAGATAATCGTCTGGGAATTATCGCCGGAAGATGGGAAAATATCGGTTTAGTCAATACTAATGGTTTAGAGGCAGCGTTAAGATTACAAATTGCTAATAACTGGTCAACTTTTGTTAACTATACTTATACAGATGCTCAAATTAAAACAGGTACAGAAGCAGGTTTACAGTTAGGTTTTATTCCTTATTCTGTCGCTCAAGCTGGTGTGGGTTATCAAAATTCTGGCTGGAACGCTAATTTGTATGTTACCTATAACAGTGGCACTCGCCGAGCTTTTTTTAATGTCCCTGGGGAAACAAATAGAGATTTTGCGCCTGGTTTCTTAAATTTAGATTTGAGTGGTAGGATTCCTCTAACCCGTAATTTGGGACTGACGGTTTATGTGGAAAATTTACTCGGTGAGCAATATGAACGAGTTAATCGCATCTACAGTCCTGGGTTGACTTTTCGTGTGGGTTTAAGCTCCAATTTGTAAAATCGGATGCCCCAATGAATTATAATGGCTGAATGAGAGCCAGAATTGAAAATACAATCCTTTTTCTCAACCACGAGGATTTACCAGCATTTAAAAAGGGTGGGTCGGTGGTGAGGAATTCATATTTTTGGGCGCTACGTTCAATTGCTGGTCGAGCTACCCGCTATCGTGATTGGGAGTATGAACCAGAGGTATGGTTAGCATTGGGGCGAATGTTGTTGTCTTTCGCTGAGTCGGGATATTTGGGTTATAAGGAAACTTTGTTGGAATTTCCCCTATCGCAAGGGGAAATTCCGGCTGTATTACGAGATGCGGCGACTTGGGAATAAAACCCTTGCTCTAAAGTTTGGAGTAGTCTACAGTGTTTTTTACTGATGAAATTATCACTTTTGCGCCTTTTCTCACGACAAATTCACTAGCGCCAATTTCACCGTCCAGACTTCCCCAATCATAGCTGTATCCTAATCTTGTCCAAGGATAACCTTTGTCACCATAAGAGACTAACTGTAAATTATTTATCCAAGTTTGATGTTGCGGTTCAACAGTCTCAGGAAAGTTAAAATCACAGCTAGTATCGTTAACTTCTGCATCGGGACAAGGGCGAAATAAATCGGATGCGTTCACCCACATTTCTACAAATTTGGTTTTGCCATTGTTAGGTGGTAAACCGAGGTATTGTTCTAAGCGTAAGGTGAGGCTTTCTGGGTTAAGGTTTAAGGTTTGGGCAAAGGTTTTCAGTTCGGGAACCGCCGTTACCCAAGTTTCTCGGCTTAATTCCACGGGTAAATCGACTTGATTATCGTAGCCATTCCAGGATGTCCAAGTCACCATTAATACTTGTTTTTGTCCCTGGTAATCTCTCCATTTTAGATTGGGATTGTTGTTTGAAATAGCTTGAAGTGTTGTGGAGATTTCTGTCTCATCGGCAGTTTTCGCATCTTCAACTGCTGTGATGTAACTGCGTTTAAGTAATGTTTCCCACAGAGAAGAGTCAAAGGATGCTAGGGTTGCGGGTGTAGTAGTGAATACTTGAGATACTTGAGAGAAAGGGGAGGCGATCGCTATGCTGTTAGGATGGGAAAAGTTCAGAGACCATCCGATAATTAAAGCGATCAGGGAAACAAGGAATCGACTGTATTTACTCATAAATGCCAGAATAAGAAGGCTACACAGATAATACCATCACTATCTTATTTCGTGTATACTTGCTGTAGTTTCCGGTTTGTGACTCTGGTTATCTGTAATGCTCGTACAGGCGATCGCAATATGCAAATCAAGTTAATTTTTTAAGACGGTTGTTGGTATTAACAAGCTGTCTTGAAGTTTGCCTATACCGAGAAAGCAAGTTTCTTGGTCGTAAACTCTGAGTATACCAGAAAAATCGAGAGTTTGAGGAATTTTTTGCCCCTGACACCATTTTTGAGCAGATATGGCTGGTAATGCGACCGATGGTAAGTGTTGTAAGGCGATATCGGGAAGACTCGGTTGAAATGTCCCGGCTTGTATTTGGGTTTCTAAGTCTGTTAAGGTGAGACTGTCTGCAAGGTTGAAACCACTACTGGCTGTGCGGATTAATGCGGCGAGAGTTCCCCCAGTTTCTAGGGTTGCGCCTAAGTCACGGGCGATCGCTCTAATATATGTACCACTTCCACAGGCGATCGCCACATCCAATTCGGGAAACTCTCCGTCTCGCCAATCTAAAATTTCTGTGTGAAAAATTTCTACTGTACGTTTAGGTACTTCCACGGTTTCGCCTCTGCGTGCTAAGTCGTATAGGCGTTTTCCATCAACTTGAATGGCGCTGTAAATTGGCGGTATCTGCTCTATTTTACCGTTAAATTGTGCGATCGCCGTTTGAACATCGGCAAAATTCAATCCCGGACAAGGTTGAGAACTAATGATTTCACCTTGCAAATCGTCGGTTGTCGTCTGCACACCTAAGCGAATGGTGGCTTTATAGGCTTTGGTTTCTGGCAGATATTGTAATAATCTCGTAGCTCTACCCAGTGCGATGGGTAAGACTCCCGTAGCTGCTGGGTCTAAGGTTCCGGCGTGTCCTACACGTTTAAGGCGCAAGAGTTTTCGCACCCGCGCCACGCAGTCGTGAGATGTCCAGTCAAAGGGTTTGTTTAAGTTCAGAAAACCTTGCACAGTAAAATATTTCTATTATAACAGATAATTCTACTTTAACCAATGAAAAAATCATCGGTTTTCTGTAAGATTAAACTTTCTCTCTATACGGGGATGGATAACGGGCGAAAAAGGAAATTTAAATTCGTTCAATGTCTATTGCAATACCAATATTTAACATCCAGAAGCCAAAATTGACTATGGGATTGGGAAACTTTTGTTTGAAGGAATCAGGAGTAAGGGCTTGTGCTAATTCAGTTTGGTTGAGGGATTGGACGAGACTCAATCCGAGAGATTTATGGGAAATAGTGTTGGTATAAGCTGCATTGAGATAGGGGAGGTATTGCGAGTTTCCACTGACATAAGTTTGAAAGAAAGGTAAACTCAAAACGTTCATGTATTCACGTGCTTGGGAAGCGTCCCCAACTAAGTCTGTGGGTAATGATACTTGCTGACTTCCAGGGTTTCCATCGCCAATGGTAGAAAAGTGGGTTCCACCTAAAAGCATGACGAGATACTTTTGGGAGTTCGTTAACCAGGAAAAAGGTTGAATTTGCTCGTATAAAGCGGGTGCAACAGTATCCGCACTACTACTGACAATCATGATCGGGATTTTGATTTGCTTTAAACCTGCTTTACCAAATATTGAGCTGGTGATGGGGTTAACTGCGATCGCCGCTTTTATTCTGTCATCTTGCAAGTTATAATCTTGACTAGGGTTATGATTCAACGCTAAAGCACTGCATTGGAATAGTAAAGACATATTCCAGGATTTTTGCAGCACCTCTGGTGTACAGTTCTGTGCTAATTGCTGAAAGTTAATTTTAGCGCCAGCTAATGCTAAGGCTGTGTAACCGCCTAAAGATTGACCAAAGATTCCCACTTGTTGCAGATTTAAGCGACTCTGAAACCGGGAATCAGACTGGTTGATGTTTTCCAGTTGATTTAAGACATATTTTACATCTAAAGGTTGGTCTATAAATTCATCTGGTTCTATAACTTGACTGGTTTGTTTATGCAATGATGTTTGCAATTGTTTGGCACTGCTACCCGGATGATTAGGAACAACTACGGCTAATCCGTGGGAAGCTAGATGTGTAGCTAAATATTCAAAGTTGCTGCTGTCTGTACCTAAACCATGAGAGATGACTATCACAGGTGCGGGAGTCTGAACATGGGGAATATAAACATCAGTCAGCAATAGGCGATCGCGTTTTGAGTCAAAAAATATGAGTGTATGTTTTTGCGAGTGAAACTGTCCTGGATTACGTAAATCTGCTAGTTGCAATAAATTGAGCGGTTTTGCAATGGTCGCAGCTTCTATATTAGATTGTTTTGTGACTGCGGCGATCGCACGTTGAGTTTGATTAATTACTTTTTCTAATTCTCTAACTATAGCGAAGCTACGCCTTAAATCAATATGAATGCTGCTATAGGGATATTTGCGTAACAGATTTAATAGAGTTAAACCTCCTGGTTCAGCTGTTGCTGAAATTAATGCTGATCTTAAAGCGTGAAATCCCCGTTGTGCTTGACGAGATTCGGGTTGAATCACTTGGGCTAAACGGTGTAATAGAAATTCGCCTTCAGGTGTGTAGAGGAATTGAGAAGCCACATCTGGACTCACTTTCACAGGTGTGAGTAAAACTCCCTGCAATTCTTGAAATTGTTTTGTTGGCAGATATTGCTGATAGAATGCTAATTCTTTGTTAATTATACCATCTTCGGCGTATTTCTCTAAAGCGGTGACTGAAATCGACCTTTCTATGGCGGAAAAAGTCGCATAAATTCGCTCTGCTGCAATTATAGAACTATTAATTCCTAATATTACCAGCAGTATTGCCAGAACCAGCAAGAGCGAATTTCTTCTGAGGGTGCTTGTCCAATTATCAAACAAACTATTCATCGCTCAACTGTTTTGGTGATCTTGTTTCACGAGGCGTTGGCTTTGGTAGTTATTTAAACACCCTGGACAGTTAAATTAATCCTATTTGCCTTCGTTGTATAAATTTTTCGGAATTTACCTGATAACAAAGTGAAATTTTCAATGTAATTTAGTATATAGGTAGAGCAAATTTACACTTATTCAGAGATTAACCGCAAAGTATTTTTACAGCTAGTTATAGCAATTTTCTGTGAGGCTAGGCTGTATTTATCCGGAGTTTAATTACACGCATATTCATCAATGATTAGTATTTGTCATGTATCCAAACTTGTAGATTCCCAGATAGCAGTGTTTTGTTTTATAGAATGATAGCATAAGATAATTAAGTTTACCTCAGTATTTAAATGTAACTTTGAATATATTTAATCAGCTTTTCCCAAGGCGATCGCCATTGAACCAGTTACGACTAAAGCAGCACCTAATATGCCAATTAAAGTCAGGTGTTCTGTGGGAATTAGAGAAGGTGAAAATACTGATACGAGTGCCACTGAAATCAAAGTAATAATCGGAGTTAAAGCTAAGACTGCACTGACTCTTGAGGCTTCCCAATGTTCTAAGGATTCAGCAAAAGCACCATAAGCAATTAGAGTATTTAAAGCACAAAATAGCAAAATAAATAAATGGAACTTATTCAAGGTAAAAATTGTTTCTGGTTGAGCAAATGGGGTGAATAATAAAGCACATCCGCCGTAAATAATCAGCATAATGTGAGGGGAAGATAAAGATAGTAATAACTGCTTTTGAGACAAAGCATAAATAGCCCATGCGGCTGCTCCCAAAGCAATTAAAGCACTACCAAAAATATATGTACCTTGGGCTGTAATTAAATTGGAAAGTTGTTCGCGAAAAAATACAATATAACCAGAGGTAAGAATACTCACACCAAGCCATTGACGCAGTGTATAACGTTCTTTAAAAATCACTAAACCACCGAAACCTAATAACAGGGTAGATAATTGAATGAGAACTTGAGCGTTAGCCGGTGATGTGAAGGCTAGACCTTGCATAAATAGGAAGTAATTTAATGCTAAAAATAGAGTAGCGATCGCTAATAATTTCCCAGAACTAGAACGCAATTGTTGAGAATTAGGTAATTTACCCCGCACCCCTAAAAACGCAGCCAGTAGCGCAAACGACATTAAAAAGCGGAACCAAATGATAGTATAGACATCAAGAACTTGTAAAGTTACCGTCAGCGCAATAGGTAAAATTCCCCACAAAAACACCGTCAACAGCGATAATGCTAAACCCAAACGCCAGCGACCGGAACTGTGATGCATAATTTATAATTCGTGATTAGTAATTCGTAATTCGTAATTCGGAATAAAGTATCGGACTGACACAAAAAAAACGCTCACTTTCTCATTCCTCAGTGTACTCTGTGCCTCTGTGGTTCGTTTTTTCCTGACTTATGCGTAAGTCCTGAATTAAAAGAAATCAACCATCCCAGGAGAAGAAGCGGTAAATATTTGTGTAGCGGCTAATAAGGCTGTTTGAGTAGCTTGGAGTTTTGCTGTAAGCTGTAATTGCTGGGGAGTAAAAAGGTTGGTATACAGAGGTGCTAATCCTTTAATGTCTAACTGCAACTCACCTTTACCGCCTTTGGTAACTTCACCACGTCCATCAGCGACAGATAAGATAAATTTACCATCATTGGCAGGTAGTAAATCATCTTTAACTGCTAAATGTAGTTCAGTTGAAATTCCTGGCGGATAACCCCGCATTTCTAAAGCTTTAACTACATCTATTATCCGCAACATCCAGCGCTGATTTTGGGTAATTTTAGCAGTTTGCTCTGGTAGCAGTAATGTGAGAGAATCAACCAGAGAACTCTTCCATTGCACCTGGTCAATTTGGGAGCGATGATTGGCAATAAAAGACCAAAAAGTTTGTATAGCAGCCTTTGTAAGCATTGTCCAATCTCTCACCTTTAGTATTGTGCCATTCTGGGTGCGTTCTTGAGTAAAGATAATATAACCTTGGGGTTGGTCTTTGTCACCCATTAAATAACCATAGACTGTTTCTTGAGCATCTGGTTGAGTTAAACCTTGCCAAATTGCGGGATGTCGGTTTAAATAACCATGAGTGAATTTGGCTTGTTGCTGATATAAGTCCTGAAAGATGAGATAATTTTGAGGATCTACAGACTGTAAAAGTAAAGATAGTTCTTTTACCTGAATATTGTCAGTAGAAATTTTCCAAGTGCAATAACTTCCGCCTTGTTCGTATCCAGCTTTGCGGTAAAGACGTTGAGTAGCGGGATAGAGAACCGAAATAGGAACTTCCTGGTGATAAAGTTCCTGAAGAGTTTTTTCGATGAGTGCGATCGCAGCGCCACTACCGCGATATTCTGGAGCAATACCCACTGCTGCAATTCCAGTCATAGGGACACACTGACCACCCCACCATTGACCCATAGGAATAGTTGCTAGTCCACCCACAAGCTGCTGGTCTTGATAAATAGCGCGTAACTTGTCCCTACCCAGGCGCTTCATGTAGATTTCACTATCACCAGACGACATGATAAAACACTGTTCAAGGATAGACCCCAGTTGCTGAATATCCTGACTATGAGTAAGTTTGCTGTATTGAAATTTATCTGTGTTCATCTGTGTTCATCTGTGTTCGTTAAATCTTCCCTTATATATAAACAAGATAAACCAGACGCGATAAATCGCGTCTCTACAAGGGTGTTAATTTGACAACATCTCCAACAACAGAGCTTCACTTAATTGCGTAATTCCCAACGCTTGCGCTTTCTCTAATTTAGAACCAGCGTCTTCACCTACAAGCAAATAATCGGTTTTTTTACTCACCGAATTAGTTACTTTACCCCCAGCTTTTTGAATTAACGCCTTAGCTTCATCCCGTGATAAACTGGGCAGAGTGCCAGTAATTACAAAGGTTTTACCAGCTAAGTTTTGATTAACATCAGCAGCTGTGGTGGTTTCCTCAGTAGCAGCTAATTGTAATCCTTCTGCTTTTAAACGTTCAATCAAAACATGATTCGCGTCAATGCGAAACCATTGATATACAGATTGAGCAATTTCCGCACCAATACCGTAAATACCGGCAATATCTGATTGCTTCGCTGTGGCTAACTCTTCAACTGTGGGATATTTCTGAGTTAATAATTGAGCATTGACACTGCCAACGTGACGGATGCCTAAACCATATAATACCCTAGACCAAGGTTGGTTTTTTGATTGGGCGATCGCATCAATCAATTTTTGGGCTGATTTTTGTCCCATCCTTTCCAATGCACATAATCGCTCTGTTGTCAAGTCATATAAATCAGCCACAGAATTCACCAAATGTCTATCTACTAGTTGATGTACCAGTTTTTCCCCCATACCTTTAATATCCAAAGCATCCCGACTCACCCAATGTTCAATTTCGCCTCTGAGAATAGCCGCACAGGAAGCATTAACGCAGCGAGTCACCGCTTCACCTGATTCTCGCACCACTGGTTGACCGCAGACTGGGCAATGGGTGGGCATAATAAAAGGGACGGTATCATCGGGACGAAGTTCTGTTAATACCCGCACCACCTCCGGGATAATTTCCCCAGCTTTGCGAACAATCACAGTATCACCAATGCGGATATCTAATTGCAGGATGCGATCGCTATTATGTAAAGTAGCGCGAGAAACAGTCGTTCCCGCTAATTGTACCGGGCGCATCTGGGCCAAAGGAGTTAACGCCCCAGTGCGTCCCACATTCACAGAGATATTTTCCACCCGTGTGGGCGCTTCCTCGGCTGCGTACTTCAAAGCTACAGCCCATCGAGGGAATTTCTGAGTAAAACCAAGCTGTTCTTGTAACTTAAAAGGATTTAACTTGACAACCACCCCATCAGTCATGTAAGGTAAATTGAGTCTTTTTGTATCCCAAGATTGATAATATTGGGCAACTTCTGTTAATGAACGACAGAGTTTGTGATTGGGGTTAACTGGAAAACCCATTTTTTCCAATAATTCCAAAGCTTCCCATTGAGTATTAGCAATACTGGCATCATCCATACCAGAAATGTGCAGTGTGTAAGCAAAGAAATCCAAGCGTCGCTGGGCGACAATGCGGGGGTCTAATTGTCTGAGTGTACCAGCTGCGGCATTGCGGGGATTAGCAAAAATATGTTCACCGGCTTTTTGTCTTTCCGCGTTAATTTGTTTAAACACTTCCAAAGGTAAAAACACCTCACCGCGTACTTCTATCTTTTCTAAACTTTTAGCACCGGCGAAATTCAAACGCAAGGGAATAGAACGAATTGTCCGCACATTTTGGGTAATATCTTCACCCACTACCCCATCACCTCTAGTTACACCTCGAACCAAAATCCCATTTTCATAAGTCAAAGCCAAAGCCGAACCATCAATTTTGAGTTCCGAGACATATTCCACCGCTTCTATTTTCGGTGTTTGTCGCCGCCAACGCTGATCCCATATTTGCAATTCATCAATATTAAAAGCATTTTCCAGACTGTAGAGAGGAATATTATGGCGTACCGAAGTAAAATGTGTAGCTGGTTTCTCACCCACGCGCTGAGTCGGACTATCAGGTGTAATGAATTCTGGATATTTAATTTCTAACTCTTGTAATTCGCGATAAAGCTGGTCATAGACAGCATCCTCCATCATGGGAGCATCTAAGACATAATAAGCATAGCTAGCTTGTTGCAACAACTGGCGCAATTCTTCTACACGCTTAACTTCCGACTGACTTTGTATCATTATACTGATTGCAAATTACCTAGCAGATAGACAGACTTAATTTTCCCAGATTACTCGGTTTCATGCGAGTCGAGCTTCTATCAGCAGAATTAAAATTGACAATTGCAATAGAAGCTAAATAAACCCACTTTAATTTTACTAGGTTATTCCTCATATTTCTTCTCTTGCGCCTCTGCGCCTCTGCGTGATAAAAAAAATTCGTGTAACTATTGATTTGGTGATTTGTTATTCCCCATAAATTTAGCTTTTAACTCCTCTAAATCTTTATCTTCTGAGGTGTTATTAGCAGGTGGAGAAATTAGTTTTGGTGGTTGTGGTGGAGAAATGGGTTTTGGTGGTTGTGGTTGATTTGGTTGAGGTTTAGCAGTACCCAAAATTTGAGTTTTCACTTCTTCCAGTTCCAAATCAGGTTTACTAGAAGATTTACTCACAGAAGTGGGTGTTGATTTTGGTTTTGCTGTGGTTGCTGGAGTAGCGACTACTGGCGACTGATTTAAATCTTTGAGGACTTCATCTGCTGTTTGATAACGCCGCATGGGGATACTTACCAGCATCTTTTCCAGGATGCGATTTAACCCAGAACTGAGGGGAGTTTGGAGAAATTTCTGCCAAATCCAAGTATCATTGTTAATATTATAAGAATCAAAAGGCGATCGCGCAGTTAAAAGATGAACACAAGTAGCCCCTAAACTGTAGATATCACTGGCAAAAAGCGCCCTACCCCTCATTTGTTCCGGGGCGACATATTCCGGAGTACCAATACTCGTACCTGTTTGATTTAAAGCCGTACCAGTGGCAGATTTAGAAGCACCAAAATCCACTAAGACTAATTTAGCATTGCTGTCTCGCAAAATATTTTCCGGCTTAATATCCCGGTGAATCACACCTCTAGAATGGCAAAATTGTAAAACTGGTAATAAATCTTGAAGTAATTGCCATATCTGCGATTCACTAAAAGCCCCATTTTGTGCCAATTCCTGGGCTAAATTCTGCCCATTGATAAATTCCTGTACCAGATACTGTCTGTCATCTTGGGTAAAATACGCCAGAAGTGCGGGAATTTGGGGATGTTGTCCCAAATCATCTAACTGCACAGCTTCTTGAGTAAATAACTCCACAGCCTTCTGCAAAGTATTAGTACCTTGGGCTTGGGGGTAAAATTGCTTAATTACGCAGGGCGGTTTAGAAGGTTTATCCTCATCCACCGCTAAAAATGTTTTACCAAAACCACCTTGTCCGATAGGTTTAATGGCGCGGTAGCGGTCTTTCAGCAGTAACTTGGAACCACAACTCAAGCAAAACTTGGCATCAGCAGCATTTTCTGGCTGGGGACAATGGGAATTTAGGCAATAACTCATAGAAGTTTGGCACTCTTACTATCTTTATTCTGCCCTGTCCGAGGCAGAACGGTGATTATATAGGTTAATTATCTGGTGTTGCTGATTTTAAATATGAATTAGGTTCACGCAAAGGCGCAAAGGCGCAAAGGTAGGAAGAAAAAAAAAAGGTACAAAACTATCCGCGTTTATCTGCGTCCATCTGCGTTTAATTATGACTGCTTGTACCTCACGTCAATTATCTAGGTTCAGACTGTAATCTAGTCTTTATCGCCGAAATAGTTGCAGAAGACAACTTGACAATTTCAGGCAATATATTTTACATTTTATTAGGTGAGTTAAAACTCATCGACACCACTACCCCGAACCTTGAAAACCGCATAATTTCGTTGACTGGTGTCGATTGCTTGCACAGTAAGCTTTCCAGTCTCTAAAGTTCACGAGTTATTGAGAATTTCTTGGGAGTTATTGACACTGCAAAAACTGGTGTCGATTGGGGGGGCTAAAACCCTTGACTAGCAAGGCTTCCAGAACTAAACTCTTTCCATAACCTCTTCCCCTAACGGGGATGGAAACTTTAATAGTAGCAAAAATACTAGTTGCAAGTTTACCACCAGGCTTTCCATAACCTCTTCCCCTAACGGGGATGGAAACGAGTTAGGCCGGGCGCTCAACTTGAGCGACTACTTTCCATAACCTCTTCCCCTAACGGGGATGGAAACTCCCCAACTTGGCCGCTTCACTATAAAGGAGCTCTTGCTTTCCATAACCTCTTCCCCTAACGGGGATGGAAACTCTTTTAGGCACTCATTTAATTGAATTCTCTGACTTTCCATAACCTCTTCCCCTAACGGGGATGGAAACATCACAATGGCTGTCGGGACGAAAGCCAAACTCAAAGCGGACTTTCCATAACCTCTTCCCCTAACGGGGATGGAAACGCCCGTGTAAGAGGTGTTGAGCGAACAACAGCCGCCTTTCCATAACCTCTTCCCCTAACGGGGATGGAAACTCAAGGAGACTATTATATAAATCTTCCATAACTTTCCATAACCTCTTCCCCTAACGGGGATGGAAACTAATCCAACCGCCGCCCAGGTGGACATCGGCTGTTCTTCCTTTCCATAACCTCTTCCCCTAACGGGGATGGAAACTTTAATTGAACCCTTTGCCCTGGTGAGGACAAAACGTCTTTCCATAACCTCTTCCCCTAACGGGGATGGAAACCTTGGCATTACCTCACCCACCTTCACGATGTGGGCTTTACTTTCCATAACCTCTTCCCCTAACGGGGATGGAAACGTTTTGATTTAGTTGTACGAATAATGCGTACATCAACTTTCCATAACCTCTTCCCCTAACGGGGATGGAAACGAAAGATCGGTCCCTTCTACGTGTCTTTGAATTTGGTCTTTCCATAACCTCTTCCCCTAACGGGGATGGAAACTGGACAAGCTGAAGGCCTGCCAGAATTGCACCCGCCACTTTCCATAACTTCTTCCCCTAACGGGGATGGAAACCCCTCATCTGCAAGCACCTGTGCGACTGCCTTTCCATAACCTCTTCCCCTAACGGGGATGGAAACACCATCTCATGGCATACGATGACGATGACCTTTTTATGCTTTCCATAACCTCTTCCCCTAACGGGGATGGAAACCTGAAGGCAATAAGTAACGCTAAGAACATAGCCTGCTTTCCATAACCTCTTCCCCTAACGGGGATGGAAACAATCTACGCGAAGTTGAATTCGCGCATCTGCTATAATTACTTTCCATAACCTCTTCCCCTAACGGGGATGGAAACTAAAAATCCATTTTTGCTCCGAACATGAAACCAATGCTTTCCATAACCTCTTCCCCTAACGGGGATGGAAACGAAATTTCCTCTAGATTGTAGAACCGATCTTCTGACTTTCCATAACCTCTTCCCCTAACGGGGATGGAAACCCTCTCTTAATGGCAAACTGCAAGATTGCAGTGCAACTTTCCATAACCTCTTCCCCTAACGGGGATGGAAACTCTCGCACAAGCGGGCGAACAAAAGCCAGCGTAGAAAGCTTTCCATAACCTCTTCCCCTAACGGGGATGGAAACAGTGAGAAATCCGGGTCTAAACCGAACTTCAGTTATCATAGAAGTCGGGAATATTGAACCCACCAAAACTAACCATGACTCAACTAAAAACCAAACTCACTCTCGAAGAATTTCTTGCACTTCCCGAAAGTGAACTTGCTTATGAGTTTGTTAACGGTGAAGCTGTACCGAAATATAAAAATGAGCAAATGTCTCCTAAATTTTTTCATGGCGCAACCACAGGAGCATTATTTATCCTATTATCCACATGGGCGCAAGAAAAAGGTCGCGTTGTAGTGGAATGGGGGATAAAATTAACAAGAAATCAAGAAAATTGGCTACCCGTCCCTGATTTAACATATATTTCCTATAACCGTCTTCCTGCTGACTGGCTTAAAGATGAAGCTTGTCCTGTTATCCCAGAATTAGTTATCGAAATTATTTCTCCTGGTCAAACTTTTGGAGACATGATTGAAAAAGCTACTTATTATCTTCAAGCTGGGATTTTGCTGGTTTGGATAGTAGATACAATATCTCAAACTATCACTCTGTTTACAGCTTCTTCTCTTCCTCTCACCTTTCGAGGTAATCAAATCATTAGCCATGAAGCATTACCAGAATTAAAAATTACTCCCCATACCATCTTCCAACGTGCTGGTTTAATACGTTAGTTTTCGGCTTTTTCGCTTTCATAGTTTGTAGTAAGGACTTTAGTCCTTTTTGATTATTGAAAAAATCTAAGTATATGTAGGGTGTGTTATGGCTTTAGCCTAACGCACCGTTCTCCATTTCTTGGTGCGTTACACTTCGTGATAACACACCCTACGTGTGTTTCATAAATCAAATATGAGTCCTATAGTTTATCCTTCAGCCCCCGGAAATGTTGGGTTTCGTTTCTCAACCCAACCTACACATTTTAAGGTTTTCGACGCTAACTGAACGGTATTGCATTATAAATATCTTCTTCTGGGTCGTTCCATTCCTGAAATCCAGTTTCTGCCAGTTGCATTATTGTCAAGGTTTCCAGCCTTTCTTCAATTGCAGAAATTAGTGTGATGAGTTCTTCAACTGGTAGCTGAAAAATCATAGTTTTGATTTCTTCAATACTTGGCGTTATTGTCATCATGAATCATCCTGATTTTGAGGTAATTTAAATGTTTGCTTATCAGTAAATAGTTTATAGAGATGAACCTTCAGCCTCATGATTTTTCTCTTACCTCTAGTTTAAATCCCAAAGCATCTAATAATCCTAGCAAACTGTATATTTCAGCACCACCACTCTTTAACAGCATCTGATTTAATTCTTCCCACTTTAGTTTTGCTTGTGCAGAAAGATGATTCATCTTCAACTGTGCATCAATGACATCTTTTAAGGCTGAGGTTAACAGTTCAGTCTCAGGATTTTCAGCTTCTAATATGGCCTCGATATAAGCACCCGCCTCTTCGGGGTCTTGAAGTGATTCAATTAGATAATCCTGATAGCTATCACTGGTTGGCATTTTCACTTTCTTCATATTCTGCCCAATACTCCTGTGCCTTACAAATATCTTTTTCTTGACTGCTTTTATCTCCACCCAACAGCAGAAGCACAATTGTTGTTCCTATTGGAAAAACGAACCGCCAAGACGCAAAGAACGCCAAGGTAAGAGGGTTTAATAGGTATTTTACATCAGTCTTCTATGTTTTGATTCCGCATCAAACGTTGTACACTCACTAACGCCCGATTTAATTCATAATTGCGCCTTTGGGGATTTTGCAAATACGCTTGCTGTTCTTCTTCAATCATCTTCACATCTTGAATTACCAAACCATCAAGTAACTTTTGCGCTGCACCAAATAAACTATCTTTAATAAATCGCCGAAACCATACAGGCAATTTATGCAATCTCCAAAAAGAATTTAATGATGTAAAATGAATTAAATACGCTTTGGTTTCGGTTTCACTTATTGGACATAATAAACAATAAATTTTAAAATCTTTTCCCAAGGTGGAAACCCAGTGAGGATAAACATAACTCACATCTAAGGGTTCAGGATGTAATTTTCTCAGTGCGGGAAAAAATAACTGCGATATTGACCAAATTTTATCAATTTTGTAA
Source organism: Nodularia spumigena CCY9414 (assembly GCF_000340565.2). Classification (NCBI taxonomy): domain Bacteria; kingdom Bacillati; phylum Cyanobacteriota; class Cyanophyceae; order Nostocales; family Nodulariaceae; genus Nodularia; species Nodularia spumigena. The sequence continues at coordinate 1,615,292 of NZ_CP007203.1, read as the reverse complement.
TAACTTTGGGCGATATAATGAGCATCTACACGATAATTATTTTCATCAATATCTTGTAATGATGCTTCTGCCCAAGCTTGCAAATCTTGATGTAAATGTCCATGATACATATCCATTAAATTCTCAATTAAATAAGAATAATGGGCTTGAGTATGAATTACTGAAACTGTGGCAATATAATTGAGATGTTCCCATTCTGGTAAACCCAGAGGTTCTACAGATGGTTCAGCTTTTCCAGGAAATAACCAAATAAAACCATCTTGTTCTTTAACTGGGTAATGGCGAATCTCACAAGTGGGTAATTTCTGATTTTCTGCTAAGTAGGGAACAGCCGCACATTCACCGGCGGAATTGAAACGCCAACCGTGATATGCACATTCTAATTCATTGCCAATTACCTGTCCGTGACTCAGTTTAACTTGGCGATGGGGGCAACGGTCTTCTAGGGCGTGAATTTTACCTGTACTGTCTCGATAAAGTGCGATGCCTGCGGCGGGCGCTTGCGCCATCGCTTGCTGCCAAATTACCACATTTATCGGCTTATTGGTGACTTCACTACTACGTGCAACCACATACCAGTGATTGGGGTTAATACCCAACTCACGGACATCACGATTTTGCACAGTTTTGGAAACAGAAGACATATTATAGCACATCCTTAAACTAAATCATTGCCTGAATGCAGGTTCGGCAAGAAATATCTTACAGGTAATTTTTGGCAAAACAAAATGTCATATTGTCGCACTGAGGCATTGACAAAAAATACATCCATGTCGACTAAGTAGTACCAGTATTGGTGAGATTGTCCGCAATCTACTCACGCACAACTAATACCAATTCTCTATCATAGCTTGCGTCGCGTAGCCATAGATGCGCCCAACTATATGTTCATCTGATAATTAGTTTGGCATGGGTATACTTTTGATATGATGTGAAAAAATTATCTACATGAAAATACATTGTACCAGGCCGAGCTGCCCCCAGCCTATAAACGACTTCCCAGACGATCCAAATCCTCGCACAACCCCAGAAATGCCACTGTCTTGTCAAGCCTGTGGGATGCCGTTAATCTTAAAAGGAAGAAGAGGACGTTATCAACCTCTCGAAACTTTGGCACAGGGAGGATTTGGAGCTACTTTTAAAGCCATTGATTTAGATTCAATTAGTCAACGCCTCTGTGTTCTCAAGCGATTAGACATTAATAAATATTATGATCCTAAAGTTGTTGAAGGAATCAAAAGAGCCTTTGAACGGGAAGCTAAAGTTCTAGAGTCTTTAGGCGATAACAGTGGTAATATTCCTACGTTATATGATTCTTTTTGCTTAACTGCACCTGCTAGCCACTCATATCCTGAAAAAGAGTTGAATTATTTAGTTCAACAATATATTGAAGGTGAAGATTTAAGTGAAGAACTCAAGAAAAAAGGCAGATTCTCACAACAAGAGATTTTGGATGTATTAAAGCAAATCTTGCCCGTTTTACAATTCATTCATGAGCATAAGGAACAGGTTATTCATCGGGACATTAAACCTAGTAATATTGTTCGAGAGCGAGATACGCAAAAGCTTGTTTTAATTGATTTTGGAGCAGTTAAGCAAGTGGTTAGAGGAGAGACTTATCCAGAAAAATCTATAGTGTTTGGGACTCCAGCATATGCTCCCCCAGAACAACGCGCCGAAAAAAAAGTTTATCCATCCAGTGATTTATATGCACTCGCTGCTTCTTGCGTTCAATTGCTAACAGGTCAAGCTCCGCATAAGTTCCAAGATACTATTAATAATCAATGGTATTGGAGAAAACAATATCCTCAGATTGTTGATGAGAATTTAGCTAACATTTTAGATCGAATGCTGCGCCCTCATCCTGGGGAGCGATTTCAGTCAGCCAGCGAGGTCAGATCAGAAATTGATCGCATAGAGGAGCTTGATCCTCCAATTGATCCTCCAATTGATCCTCCAATTGATCCTCCAATTGATCCTCCAACTGCTCCTCCAACTGCTCCTCAAGGAGAAACAGAACCAATTAATAAAAAATTTCCATTATATAAATTATTATTATTGGTTGGGATAACTGCCTTATTAGGATTAGCAGGATGGGTGAGTTACCTCATTATAAACAACTTTTTACCACCACCAATAGACAAGATTACTACAGATAAACTCATCAGCATTGGAGATAACCTCAACCTTGAGGGCAGCCCCCAACTCAGTGGGAGATACGCCCAACTTAAGAGCCAGGGCATTCAAGCATTTGCCGACGGCAGCTATGATATCGCCCGAAACCGCTTTACCCAAATTCGCACCGAGGCCGAAGCCAACCAGCAGAAATTTACCCAGAATCGCCAGAGTGTCGAGTATAAAGAGGCCATCAGCGCCCTACATGACCCATTGGTGTTGATCTACAAAAATAATGCCGAAGTCAGACTGCGACACCAGGCCGGGCAACCCATCTACACCATCGCCGCCGTCGTTCCCCTGACGAATTCCGAGGGACAAGCATTTAATATCGGTCGTGAAATGCTCTTCGGCATTGCCCAGGCTCAAGACAAAGCTGTAGGACCAGAACTGCCCAACGTTAATTTAGAAGTTGTCATTGCCAATGATCGCAATAATCGTGAAGAAGCTAAAGCCGTTGCACAAGCCATCACCAAACTGAGGTTGAATGGGCGGAGCATTTTGGCTGTGGTTGGACACTATCTCAGCGATAGCACCTGCGAAGCTATGAAACATTCTTATAACAACGCATCCCTAGTGGTCGTTTCCCCCCTCAGTACCAAGGCAGATATCCGTAAAGATTGCGGAGAATCCAGTTTATTCTTTAGAACCGTTGCATCGACCGGCATCGAGGCCAAGACGTTGGTCAATCAACTGGTGCAGTCCGGGTTGGGCAACCCTAGCTCAACTGTGGCAATTTTTTACCGCCCAGCGGACCCGTACAGTAAGGACTTGTTCCAGGCGTTTAAGCTGGCTTTGGGTCGAAAAAGCATCCAAATTGTTCAAAACTTTGATTTGGATGTCCCTGAGTTTGATGCGGAACAAGCTCTCAAACAAGTTCCAGATGTCAACGCCTTAATCGTGATTCCTGACGGCAGAAATGGCAATAGCAACGCATTTGATCGAGCGCTAGAGATCATTAGAGCCAATGCTGGCAATAAAATAGTGTTGGGTTCCAATCCCCTCTACAACTACAAAATTATTAGTCCCTCTGGCGGTTTGCAGAATCTCAAAACTCTCTTTCTGGCGACTGACTGGCACAGACAATGTGCGCCAGAAAGCTTTGTCGCCGAGACCGAGCAGAAATACTGGTTTGGCAGCGTCAATCGCACCACTGCCTCATCCTATGAAGCCATTCAAGTGTTGCTGCCAACCCTTACCGGAGAAGTCACCTCACCACAAATTCGCGAGAAGCTGGATGGGTTAGCCGCCAGTGGCAATGCCCCCCGCAGTGGGGTCTTTGCCGACGGTAAGACCATTAGCTTCGACGAGAATGGAGATCGTCAAGAACTCACCGAACGCATTCTCATCACCGTTGCCCAAGACCTAAATAACCCCTTTGTCGTGGTTGGTGATTGCCCGTAGGTGAGCCGGATTATTGTCAGTTACATCACCCAGGGCTACGAGGCACGGAACCCTTGCCTTGGGGTGCGTTGGGCTATCTCCACAATAAACTCTACACCTCGGTTTATCCCACTTTCCGCAGGTTTTGTCTCATAACAAAATGTATAAGAAGCGACCCATTTTCATGTGATAGTTAGTTTGGGATGGGTATACTTTTGATATAATTTGAAAAAATTATCTACATGAAAATACATTGTACCAGACCGAACTGCCCTGAGCCGGAAAACCATTTCCCAGAGTCCCTAAATCCTCGCATAACCCCAGAAATACCACTGTATTGTCAAGCCTGTGGGATGCCCTTAATCTTAAAAAAAGAGAAAAGACGTTATCAACCTCTCGAAGCTTTGGCACAGGGAGGATTTGGAGCTACTTTTAAAGCCATTGACTTAGATTCAATTAGTCAACGCCACTGTGTTGTCAAGCGATTAGACATTAAAGATAATGATCCTAAGATTGTTAAAGGAATCGAAGAAGCCTTTGAACGGGAAGCTATAGTTCTAGAGTCTTTAGGCGATAACAGTGGTAATATTCCTACGTTATATAATCATTTTTGCTTAACTGCACCTGCTAGCCACTCATATCCTGAAAAAGAGTTGAATTATTTAGTTCAACAATATATTGAAGGTGAAGATTTAAGTGAAGAACTCAAGAAAAAAGGCCGCTTCTCGCAAGCAGAAATTTTGGATGTATTAAAGCAAATTTTGCCCGTTTTACAACTCATTCATGATGATAAGAACCAGGTGATTCATCGGGACATTAAACCTAGTAATATTGTTCGAGAGCGAGATACGCAAAAGCTTGTTTTAATTGATTTTGGAGCAGTTAAGCAAGTAATTACAGGAGAGACTTCTCCTGTAAAATCTATAGTGTTTGGGACTCCAGCATATGCTCCCCCAGAACAACGCGCCAAACATCAAGTTTATCCATCCAGTGATTTATATGCACTCGCTGCTTCTTGCGTTGAATTGCTAACAGGTCAATCTCCGAATAAGTTCCACGATACTATTAATAATCAATGGTATTGGAGAAAACAATATCCTCAGATTGTTGATGAGAATTTAGCTAACATTTTAGATCGAATGCTGCTCCCTGATCATAGGAAGCGATTTCAGTCAGCCCGCGAGGTGATAACGGCTCTGAATGAAGGTGAAACTGGAATAACATCTAATAATCAAAGCACTAACAGTAATAGCGGTGGTGATGTTACAACAATTATTCCTTCAAAACATAAAGCTTTAAAATTTGTACTGGGAACAGCATTATTTCTGATAATTATTGGTGTTTCAATAAAGCTTTATCCCCGGATCTTCCAACCAATGATTTCATTCAGTACCAGTTTATCTTTTAAAGATACAACATCTGGAATGGAAATACAATATCCAGAAAATTGGCAGCTTCAAGAACAACAAGCTAGTCCACTAACAGGATGGACTATTGCCCGAATTGTCCCTAAAGATATCATCCCATCTCCCTTGTCTCCAGAATTCCTCATCAATATAGAAGATTTATCGCAATCGGAGACTTTAAAAGATTATACGAACTTGGCTATCCAACAAATTCAAGCATCAGCTAAAGATGTTAAAATCCTCAAATCTCAATCGATAAAACTCCATCAGCGCGAGGGATATCAAGTCGTTTATATGGGGCAAGATAGCATCTATAACGTTAAATTTAAAGCAATGCAAGTTTGGATTATTGATCATCAAAAAGCTTATGTTCTGACTTATCGAGCCGAAGAAAAACTCTATGATCAATTTCTCACCCCTGTAGAACAAACGATGATTAAATCCTTTATACCTCCTGTTGAATTATGGTAGAAGATTGATGATGAAAGGGTGTGTTTAGCATTTAATCCCAATAGGTAGTGTGGACATCTTGCCCGCCATAACTATAACAACCTAGCGTTGACATCTAGATGAGAATGTATTATTTTTTAAATGGTGGGTTAAAGTGTTAGCTATTTTTACTATCCAAGTCTCTGAATACGTAGGTCAATTCCATAGGTCTATACTCATGAAAAATAACCCGGCAGCGCCTTTGACTGCCCTTGCTTTAGCCTTCAGTGCCACGCTGCTGGGCAGTCAACCCAGCCCAGCCCAAAGTCGGCAGTTTTTCTGTGGTTTGAGTAATGACTATCCCACAACGATGGTGCGTAACCCCAGAGGTATTGTTCCCTTAATTGCTTGGACAGATAATAGCTGGATTAATGATACATTGACACCCCGGAGACGTTGCCAAGAAGTGGCTAATCGCTTCCAAGACTTCCATGATAAAGGTCAACTGAGAGTCCTCAAAGCTGGAAGAGTCAATGATCAACCTGTTATCTGCGGGTTGGGGAGTAATCAGGAGTCTTGTAACAGTAGCAACGTTCTACTTACCGTGTCAAAGGATCGGAACCCTGACCAAGTTCTAGACCAACTGTTGAATACCCGAATTACGGTATCGGGTCAACCTGTTTTCCTTAGCGGCAATCAAGAAGGACGCATTAAACCTCAAAACGGTGCTGATGGCTTTGCCAGCGTGAATTTTGAGGCATTTCTGAATGATAGCAGTGACCCACCTGGTGAGCAAGCCTGGTAAACCTGAGATAACAGGGGAAAAGAAATGAGTTGGCGCATGGGAATGCTTGCTGTTGTTGCTATGGCTGTCTCTGTTTCTGCAACAGTGCAGGGTGAGGTTTTGCCTTTGGGAAGCAAAGTCGAAGTGCCGTCAGCTCAAAAACCGCCTTTTTCGGGAGTTAATTCCTGCTTTGGGCAAGAAAAAGTTGAACAACAAGCTCGTTTAATCACAGTTAAGGTTCTGAGTAGTCCCATCAGTAATCGCGATCGCCTATTGGGTTCTGGTATTCTGGTTAACAGACAACATTCAACAGAAGAATCAACCTATCGCGTCATCACCAATAACCATGTTTTACAAGCGGGTGAAGCTCCCTATTTTATAGAAACTCCAGACGGGAAAATTCACACCGCCACCTCAGTTGTAGCCAAAACACAACTCCAGGGAAATGACTTAGCCTTATTGCAGTTTGACGCTGGTAACTTAGACTACGACGTTGCTCAACTAGGGAAAAAAACCTCAGTGGGAGATTCGGTGATAGCTGGCGGTTTTCCCCTGAACAATAGTGCCAGAAAATCTTCAGATGGCGCGGAGTTTGTGATTAAACGAGGTCAAATTGAATGGGTGCTGGATAAAGCCCTAGAAGGAGGATACAGAATTGGCTACACCAATGATGTAGAAAAAGGCATGAGTGGCGGTCCTGTATTGAATTGTGCCGGGGGATTAGTGGGGATGAATGGACTCCATGCTCACCCAAATTGGGGCGACCCTTATATTTTTCAAGATGGTTCCTACCCCACCAACGCAGAGCGAGCAAAGATGAGTGAATACAGTTGGGCGATTCCTATGGAAACGGCGATTCAACTATTCCACTTTGAAAAACTCACCCAAAACCCCATAAATCCTCACAAATAAGACATAAAACAATACGGTTCAGTTAAGGACAGAACTGACCCAAAATTAAGAAAAAACGAACCACGAAGGCACGAAGGACACAAAGGAAAGAGGGTTTCAAAGAGTTTTTTAAGTTATAAAAGGTTTTTAGCTCTAACTGAACTGTATTGAGACATAAAATAGTTTTGGTGTTTTCTTCCGTGCTGCATCCGTTCAGCAATATGATACCATCCACAGGCAGATCACCCGTAAGCGACAGGCTGCACAACCAGAAATTTAAATCACATATATCATAGCCCCCTCCTCGCTTGCGGGGAGGGGGTTGGGGGTGGGGTTCTTCTACCTACTCAATCAAGACAGTCGCTACTGTTTTTTCTGGCATCAGAGTCATAAAAGAGGAATATACAACCACCCTCCAAACGCCCTTATACTGGTTATAGCGTAGCTTAACTTACCTTTTTAACTCACAAATAACTATGAAATTCTCCCAAGGATTAGGGGTAATTTTAGGGACAGCAACCTTGGCGTTAGTGCAGTGGCAAGCTATTTCAACTTTAGCCCCTGTACAAGTCAATAATATCGCCAAACAAATCACTGTGATGATTGGCGGATTAGACGGTAAAGGTTCGGGAGTGATTGTAGCCCGAAAAGGTAACACCTACACTGTCCTCACTGCTCATCATGTGATTAAAAAGCCGGGGGTGTATGATATTATCACTCCCGACGGACAGAAATACCCCGTTGAAAGAAGTCAGCGCCTGGGGGAATTAGATTTAGCTTTATTAAAGTTTACCAGTAGCAGAAATTATACTATTGCTCAGGTTATCGATTCTAGCACAGTTGAAGAAGGGGCGAAAGTATATCATGCCGGTTTTCCGGTTGCTCCAGGTTCGAGAACTTATTTATTCATTCCGGCTCAACTCAGCTCGCGAGGAACGGGAGAAATACTAGGATACGATTTATTTTTTACGGGTCAACCCAAACCGGGAGTGAGTGGAGGGCCAATCTTAGATGAGCGGGGATTAGTGATTGGGATTTATGGCAAAGCGGAAGACGATTTGGACACAGAAGGAGTCCAGGGAATCCCCATTGAAAAAATCCCAAATTTAGAGAGCATCGCCGCAGTAGTTCCTTGGGGAAATCCCACCCTCGGTGCTACTTTGACGGGACATTCAGAAGGGGTCAGGTCTGTAGCCATCAGTCCCGACGGTCGCACCTTAGCCAGTGGGAGTAATGACAAGACAATCAAATTGTGGAATCTGCAAACCCAAGGGGAAATCGCTACTTTGACCGGACATTCAGATTGGGTCTCTTCTGTAGCCATCAGTCCCGACGGTCGCACCTTAGCCAGTGGGAGTAGTGACAACACAATCAAACTGTGGAATCTGCAAACCCAACAGCAAATCGCTACTTTCACCGGACATTCAGAATGGGTCTGGTCTGTAGCTATCAGTCCCGACGGTCGCACCTTAGCCAGTGGAAGTGATGACAAGACAATCAAACTGTGGAATCTGCGAAAACCCAAGGGGAAATCGCTACTTTGACCGGACATTCACAAGCGGTCAGGTCTGTAGCCATCAGTCCCGACGGTCGCACCTTAGCCAGTGGAAGTGATGACAAGACAATCAAACTGTGGAATCTGCAAACCCAAGGGGAAATCGCTACTTTGACGAGACATTCAGAATCGGTCCTCTCTGTAGCCATCAGTCCCGACGGTCGCACCTTAGCCAGTGGAAGTGGGGACTGGACAATCAAACTGTGGAATCTGCAAACCCAAGGGGAAATCGCTACTTTCACCGGACATTCATATGTAGCCATCAGTCCCGACGGTCGCACCTTAGCCAGTGGGAGTTTGGACGGGACAATCCAAATTTGGCAAAACCGGTAAGAGGATGTTTTAAAAGTCCTATTGTCGGTGGCAAAAAGTTTTAGATCCCCCTAAATCCCCCTTAAAAAGGGGGACTTTGAGAGGTTTCCCCCCCTTTTTAAGCTACGGTGTACACACAAATCATGAAATTACTCCAAATCTGGCGTTGCTGATTTCAAATATGAATTTGTTGGGCTACGCCCCGCTCCGCTAACACGCAAAGGCGCAAAGGCGCAAAGGTACAAAGAAAAATCAAGGTAATTTTGGCATTTCATACTCTGATTCAGCAAAGCCCCAAATCTTTTTTTGTAGGGTGTGTTGTCGCGTAGCGCAACGCACCATTCTAGATTTTCGGTGCGTTAGGACTACTGGCGTGGCAAGTAAATATAGGTTGGGTTGTTCGCGTCAGCGTTGCGGAGCAAGGACACGTTAACGTAGTTTGCCGAAGGCATAACCCAACTTTACCCGATATTTGGTTTGCTTCGTTGGGTTGCGCTGCGCTTAATCCAACCTACTGGCGTGACAGGCTTAAAACAGTGCAAAAAATTGTAGGTTGGGTTGACGTAAGGAAACCCAACATCATTGCCTTAACCCAACCTACTGGCGTGACAGGCTTAAAACAGTGCAAAAAATTGTAGGTTGGGTTGACGTAAGGAAACCCAACATCATTGGCAGCGTTGGGTTGCGCTGCGCTTAACCCAACCTACGTTTAGACTTTGAAAACTACGTTGAGACTAAATGCGGTGGGGGAGAAAACCGGCTTTCCGGGGTATCATCAAAAACAGTTGTAACTGAGAAATAACGATGAAATTCTCCCCAGGATTAGGGGTCATTTTAGGAACAGCAACCGTGGCTTTAGTGCAGTGGCAAGCTGTTTCTGCCCCAACCAGTGTACAAGTCAATGAGATCGCCAAACAAATCACCGTGATGATTGGCGGATTAGACGGTGAAGGTTCGGGAGTGATTATTAACCGACAAGGTAACACTTACACTGTCCTCACCGCCTATCATGTGGTTGAAAAGCCGGGGGGACGTGACCTCACCGCTCCCGATGGACAGCAATACCGGGCTGAAAGTAGTCAGCGCCTGGGGAAATTAGATTTAGCTTTAATCAAGTTTAGCAGTAGCAGAAATTATCCTGTTGCTCAGGTTGCCGATTCTAGCGCGGTCAAACCAGGAGCCAGGGTTTATTTTGCCGGGTTTCCAGTCCCTTCCAGGTCTAATGTTCAAGAGCGACGTTATTTTTTCATCCCCGCTCAAATGAGTGAGGGAGGAAGGGGAGAATCCGATTTGCTTTTCACTGGTCAACCCAGAAAAGGAGTCAGTGGAGGACCAATATTAAATACATGGGGATTTGTGATTGGGATTTATGGTCAGCCAGAAAGCAGCGGTTACGCCAAAGGAGTGCGGGGAATCCCCATTGAAAAAATCCCAAATTTAGAGAGCATCGCCGCAGTAGTTCCTTGGGCAAATCCCACCCTTCTCGCTACTTTGACTGGACATTCAGATTTGGTCGAATCTGTAGCCATCAGTCCCGACGGTCGCACCTTAGCCAGTGGGAGTTGGGACAATACAATCAAACTGTGGAATCTGCAAACCCAACAGCAAATCGCTACTTTGACCGGACATTCAGATTATTTTGTCAACTCTGTAGCCTTCAGTCCCGACGGTCGCACCTTAGCCAGTGGGAGTTGGGACAAGACAATCAAACTGTGGAATCTGCAAACCCAACAGGAAGTCGCTACTTTGACCGGACATTCAGAAGGGGTCAACTCTGTAGCCTTCAGTCCCGACGGTCGCACCTTAGCCAGTGGGAGTTGGGACAAGACAATCAAACTGTGGAATCTGCAAACCCAACAGGAAGTCGCTACTTTGACCGGACATTCAGAAGGGGTCAACTCTGTAGCCTTCAGTCTCGACGGTCGCACCTTAGCCAGTGGGAGTTGGGACAAGACAATCAAACTGTGGAATCTGCAAACCCAACAGCAAATCGCTACTTTCACCGGACATTCAGAAGGGGTCAACTCTGTAGCCTTCAGTCCCGACAGTCGCACCTTAGCCAGTGGGAGTTGGGACAAGACAATCAAACTGTGGAATCTGCAAACCCAACAGCAAATCGTTACTTTCACCGGACATTCAGGTGGGGTCAACTCTGTAGCCTTCAGTCCCGACGGTCGCACCTTAGCCAGTGGGAGTTGGGACAAGACAATCAAACTGTGGAATCTGCAAACCCAACAGGAAGTCGCTACTTTGACCGGACATTCAGAAGCGGTCAACTCTGTAGCCTTCAGTCCCGACGGTCGCACCTTAGCCAGTGGGAGTACGGACAAGACAATCAAACTGTGGCAAGATCGGTAGGGGCGTTAAGGGGTTACACTGAGATTTTTTGTCACAATTTATAAGAAAATAGGCTGAAAACCCTTGAGGTTAAGTTTTGGAGCATGGCGGAAAAACTTAAACGTGCTTTAGACAAGGGATGAAAGCCGGCTAAGGCGTTTACGCCTCGGTGACTTTGTGGTAGAATAATTCTCACAGGAACGGTAATTAACCTGTATAAAAACCCAAGTGCCTCACGGCAATCTGTACCTTGACAACTAAATCTATGGGGTTCTACTTCGTAGTTCTAGTATCACCTGGAAGTAGGTAAAAGATTTACAGGTACTAGACGACACAGAATTTAACTCAAACAAAATTTGCGGTAACGCAACTACCTCCGGGCAGGGGGAAAGTTAACGCTTGGGGAGAGAACCACCTCTGGGTTAGATACCGCAAGGAGTCTAATCTAAGTGGACTCGTTGAACCAAGAATCCCCGCACCTTTAGGTCGGGGAGTGTCAACAGTAAATATGCGCCTACAGCCCCGCCAGAGAATCAATTCTCTGTCTTATAGCAGAAGGTCGTTGCAACGGACTGTGAAAATGTTGGGTTTCACTTTGTTCAAACGCCACGTGCTACAAGTCGGGAAAACCGCCCAAAGCAGTGGCTCCCCAACCTACAAAAATATATTTTTAAGCGAACTTTATATAACTTTGTACCCCTACGGGGAAGCAAGCTACAACCCAACCTACGTCTGGTGGGTTACGCTGTCGCTAACCCACCCTACACTGAGCAAGTCCTAAGTTGACAATTTCATAGACAAAACTATACTTATATTGACAAAAATCAATATATATTTTAGGAAAAAATCAACTACTTGATATATAATACGGTGATATCAAGTATTGAATTGAGACTATTGCCGACGCGAAAACCAAGCAATGATGGTGGTAGTCTTTTTCAGAAACTTAATTGGAACACAATCGCGTCTGGCTAAGGCGTGAAAGTCTACTGAGGGATAACTGCTCCCATGCTCCCGTTGAAGTAGAAAGTAAAGTCTAGTTTTGTCTAGGTTTTATATAGCAGGATCTGAGTTAGGTACACAAGGGCTGGCATCTTTTCCCAGCCCACAAGATTTATAATATTAAAGTGTGAGTAGCTCAGGTTCTATTTTGAGGTCGAATTTTCTGAGCTAAACCAGGCCAATTTTTATCGGCTTTTTTAATATTTCCTGGGATATCTCTTTCCCAGCGTTTTTGAATTCTGAGGTCAGCATTTAAGTAGAGTTTTCCTTCGACAATTTTCCACGCATTGGGGTCAATGGGTGCAGTATACCCTTGGCTGACAGCCCAAGCACAAAACCCTCCATATTGAGGGGCGTATTTTTCGGGATTTTTAGCAAATAAATCGCGATTTTCTGCGGTTGAAAATCGCCAATTGACATTTGCCCATTGATAGGTAAAATTAGGATTACCAGAAATTGGTTTTCCTTGTTGAAAATAGGCAACTGGATCAAAGCCTTTCAAAGCAAGAGAATTTTCTGCATCAAAGACTCTGCTAACCATGTTGGCATGAACTGCTGGTTGGAGGCTAGGAACAACGGTTTCAAGGGTTGAATTGGAACGACAACCTACAGCCAATCCAACTATCAACAGTGAGGATGTGGTTAAAGCAGCAAAATTTTGGTGATTCATAGTTTATTTGAAGTAGCGTGGTGGGAGCTTTTTCGCTCTCTGGAAGGAATACAAAATTATCAATAAACCTCTGGTGAAAATTAAATATCCGTTTTCTGGAAGTGTCTAAATGATTTTTCACCAGAGGTCTAAGAGGTTGTTTGAAAAGTGATCGGCTGTGATTTTAGGCACTTATTGATCCCCCCTAGCCCCCCTTGAGAAGGGGGGATCGGTCATCAAAGTCCCCCTTTTTAAGGGGGATTTAGGGGGATCTAGAATGTCTTGCTACCAACAATAGGACTTTTCAAACATCCTCTTAGAGGTTGTTTGAAAAGTGATCGGCTGTGATTTTAGGCACTTATTGATCCCCCCTAACCCCCCTTGAGAAGGCTACCGTGTACACACAAGTCGGGAAATTCTCTTTTGTGTCATAACACCCCACCCCTAGCCCCTCCTCGCAAGCGCTACCGTGTACACACAAGTCTTATCAAGTTGCCTAACAGCGTTTCGATCCCCCCTAACCCCCCTTGAGAAGGGGGGAAAATTTCTTAAAGTCCCCCTTTTTAAGGGGGATTTAGGGGGATCAGATCACTTGTGTGTACACCGTAGCCCCGCAAGCGAGGAGGGGAACTGGATTTCCGGTTAAATCATGTTTTTAGGGCTGGAAACCCTTTATGGGTCCCACAAATCCTCAAGAAATTCTCGGCCATTTCCCAATCCATTCTCCGCCTCGAAAGCGCCAACGGGGAAATAACAACCGCATGACTACCCAAGCGGATAAATAAACCCCTAACCACACTAAACCATAATGTTGAATAAATGTAATTAAATCAAATTTACTCTTGGGAATGTGGGGTAAACCGATATTGGCAATTATTAAAGCCAAAACTACGCCCTCGACAACGCCGGCATAAAATTGGAATACTCCAGGCCAGTCATGATCCCACATATATTTTTGCAGGTAATCATACAATACATCCCAACCGATGCCAAATAATCCCACATAAAAGACAATCCAAAAATAAACTAAATCAAATTTATGTCCTAAATATCCCCCATAGAAAGGCAAGGAAATTAACATCCCCACTGTTGCTAACAGAAAAATTCGCGTTTGCCAGCGTCCGAATAAAGTTGGAGTCATGATGATATTAGAATAGAATCAGCTAAGGTTTGAAGGAAAGTTTAAGGTTTGATATTCAGCGCCCATTTTAGCCATTGCCCAAGGGAATAAAACCCCTGAATATAGCGGATTCCTGGGGCTTTAACTGCTGCTAAGGCTTCTACTGACCGATGGGCAGCATATTGTAATCCTAAAAATGTATCCACTGGTGCATAGGGACCTCCTAATGTGATTATTCCGGCTGCATATACGCGAGAACGATCATTTCGGACTTTTTTAATTTCAAAATTATTTTCCACATGGAAACGTCCTTCGGGGTTCAAATCTAAGTCATAATGCTCAATTAAATCTTTCAAAAACGGACTTTCTAAGGGGTCTGAAACCAACCCTGTACAATCAATGACAAAATCAGCAGGAACAGTTTGTTGACCTTTGTTGGTGACTAAATGGGTGACTACTCCACCTTGAGGATTACGTTCTAATTTTGTGACTAAACCATAACGAATTTCATACCATTGTTGCTTTTTTCCCTGCTGAATAATGTCTCGCCATTCTTTGCGACTGGCTGTTGTTGTTCCACCCCAACCTTGTAATAGTTCCCTTCGCCGTAAGGGGTTAGCTTCTTCTAACATTGTCCGCATATCACCGCCCCAAGTGCCTTTGGGCCAGTTAAAAGGCTGAAATTCCCAATCATTTTCGACATGGCGTTTGGCTAGATCAAATTGATTTCCTTTGCGAGGTTCTCGGTTTAAATGAATGACTTTAATACTAGGCTTGATTTTCTGGGCTGCATACAATCGGTCTAAGACTTGTGATGCCACAATTCCAGAGCCTCGCAGGAAGATGGTTCCACCTTTTTTTTCTAATTGCTGATAAATATGATCATGGGGTTCATAACCTTGAACGACGGTTTTTTCATCTCCTGTTTCTTCTGGATGTTCTTGACGATATTTTTCTAAATCGGGTAATAGTTTAATGCCTGGATAACCTGTGCAGAGATGGACATATTTAGCTATTAAAAATTGGGGGTTCTTTTCATCTTGGGGGGAAGCACAATAGGCAATACAATAGCGCCCATCTTCGGTTTGACGCAGGCTGCGAATACTGCCATGTTCCAACATTTTATTCCAACTAATGCGATCGCCTTCTCGGTCCATTGACTCAAATACGTCTTTAGCACGAGGAGTATAGGTATCTGCATGAATTGGTTCCGCAAAAACCTGCCACAAAAATCCTAATGCTGCACTAACTTGTCCAGAAAAAACTCCTCTCCAAGCATCTCGCAGCGCATATCCTGGCCATCCCCAAATATTGTCAGGACAGGAGTCAGACCCAGAACGAATCCGTTTATATCGGGGAATTTGGCAATTGCGGAGTAAGGTTTCATAGCGTTTATAAGGTTTGTCTTGAATGCTCAAAACCTTAATATCGTCTCGTTTAACTCCCGCAATTCTCAACATATCCACCCAAACAAAACTGCCCATTCCTCCCCCGCAGGCAACATATTCTGTTTCTTTGACTAAGTAACCACTACTCTTAATCGCCCCCAGGGAAACCCGTTGTTCATGCCAAAAATTGAGCGAATAGGGGAAACCGGAGGGTTCACTCGATGCAGCAGTTTGCTGTTCTAAAATACCTGTGTAGGTGTTAAAAGTAATGGATGATTGAGGACTTGCTGAGGACTGGACACTGGATGCTGAAATGACCTCAGATTGGGGATTAAAAATTGTTGAAGTGCTTTCAAATACAACTGTCGCATCCGGGTCTCCAGCTTGAATGAGGAGAACGGTAATGGTATAGTTTCCTATTCTCAGTCTATCCCCACTGTTTAAAATGCGACGTTCTTTGAGTACCTTTTTACCGTTGAGTTCAGTACCATTGGCACTCTTGTCTTCAAGATAAAGTTGATTGTTTTCTAAGCTAATCTGAGCATGAAGCCGAGAAATTTGCTTACTAGAGTCTAATAAAACGACAGGAGACACCGGTTCACCATTCACTACAGCAGGAAGTTGAGTGATATCTCGCCCGATGGCTACTGGTAGTGTGAAAACCTGTTCTTCCTGCTCCTCTGTCACTTTATTTTCGGAAATCAGTTTGATTTGCATGGGTTTGATGCTCCTATCTACACGCTGAGGTCTTACTAAATAGCTAGTTATCGAAGTATTTCAGATCAATATCTATATCTATAAATCGCACAAAATGCTCTAGACTCTGAATAATTAGCTATGAAAGGCTGATAAATTATATACGATCAATATACAGTGCGGTTCGTTTTAGCGAAATAAGTAAAAACACTTAGGGATGAGAGATAAGGCTCCTAACAGAACCTTGACGACTGAATTTCAAGAAAGGTAATAATTATATCCCCCAGGTGCAGGTACGACAGCATTTCCCCCACTTTAGCGACTAGCCATCTGCGATGTGAAGCGGGCAGAAAAGGCGGCAGTCTTGGGAGTCTAATTCGGTATACTTTGATCTATATTGATTACTTTAAAAAACTACCTGATTTTGGTATTACTCAAGAAGCTACAACGAACCTTGCCCACAGGCTATAAAGTATGTGTAGATGAAGCGTTAACCAAATCGGGAAAAAAATCTGTATGACAAACTACCAAGAAACCCTACCCAGCAGTGAATTCAACTCAGATACGGTGAGTGTCAACCATGTGGAAGTAATTGAAAACGTTATCGGTACTCTAGAACAAGATGATAGCGCAATGGTAAGCCACAACCCAAAGGATGGTTATCTGTGGAAATTTAAGTACGGGAGTGTGGAAGTTTTTATCCAACTGACTGGAGAAAGCGATGAGGATACTATCACAGTTTGGTCGGCGGTGCTAAACTTACCAGCCAAAGAGGAACTCAAGTTGATGCGACATCTTTTGGAAATGAACTGCTCCAACACCTTAGAAGCCCGTTTTGGGATTATTGAAAATCGGGTGGTGGTGATATCAACCCGCACTCTCGAAGATTTATCTCCGGCGGAAGTCTCACGGCTTGTTACCATTGTGGCTACTATTGCTGATGAAAATGATGAAGTTTTACAAGCTGAGTTTGGTTTGGCTTAGGGTGTTATGTTCACAATATTGGGGCAATATACAGGATATTTCATGTAAGTTAGATACACAAGGGCGGGCAGTCCTTGCCCTCCCCCACAAGATTAAATCTGGAAATATTAGTGTTGAACCCAATTGAAAACTTTGATGGTAAGCAGGTTTGGCGACTAATTCCGTTGCTAGAAGCGAATGGTGATGTGCAGATGGCGATTGACAGATGGTTGTTAGAACAGCACAAATCTGGAAAGCATCCCCCAACTCTGCGATTTTACACTTGGTCGCCACCTGCAATTTCTCTCGGCTATCATCAACGTCAATACCCGGAATTTTGGCAAAATTTGACTTGGCGAGGACAAAAACTAGATTTGGTGCGTCGTCCTACTGGCGGTAGGGCGGTTCTACATCAAGGTGATTTAACTTATGCGGTGATTACGTCTAGAATACCTGGTAGCCGTTTCCAGATATATGAAAAGATTTGTGAATTTTTAATTCAAGGATGGCGATCGCTTGGTGTACAATTGCTCTACGGTACAGCTGGGCGGGGTTATATCCACAACCCTAACTGTTTTGGTACAGCTACAAGTGCAGATTTAGTGTTACCAGATGGAGGTAAACTCATTGGTAGCGCCCAACTGCGACGGGGTGAGGTGATTTTGCAACATGGTTCCATCCGTTTACAGCCAGATGCAGAATTATTTACTCAAGTCTTTGGTAAAGAATCTTTTACGAGTATACAACTACCCGAAAATTTAAGTTTAGACAAGATTATTGCTGCTTTAATTACCGCAGCGTGTGATTGTTTTGCGATACAGATAGAAGTACAACCCCTCTCCCAGTCTGAATGGGATGAAATTCTCGCCAAACCCTCATCCTAAACTTTAACCATTCTCCACAAAAACTCTGCGTGACTTTGCGAGGACTCCGCGTGACTCTGCGTTGAAAAACACTAATCAGGTCAAATTACAAAGATTTATTGAAACCAATTGACTTATGCCCACAAATATAATTATTTTAATTGCAGCCTTAATAGTCGCCTTAATCATCTTCCGAGCTTTTCTGAAAGTATTCAAGACATTTCTGAGTAGTGCGATCGCAATTTTTGTAATTCTTGTTATTCTGAATATGTTTGGCTTTAGCCCCGATGACCTAATCCAAGAAATCACCAACCTCCCAGAAACCTTAAAACAATTATTCAAGTTGTAGATGATGACCTTGATTCGCGAGACTTTATTTGCTTTGTCCTCGAAGAAGAAGGAGCAGAAGTCATCTCAGTTTCATCAGCAATTGAAGCACTCCAAACTCTGCCAGAATCAAAGGCAGATGTTCTATTAAGCGATATTGGAATGCCGGAAATGGATGGTTATATGCTGATGCGTCAAGTCAGAAGCTGGACATCAGAAGAAGGGGGAAACACACCTGCGATCGCTCTTACCGCCTATGCGGGAGAATATAATCAGCAACAAGCAATATCCGCAGGCTTTCAAATGCACGTCACTAAGCCAGCCGAACCTGCGGAATTAGTTGCAGCCGTTGCTAGACTGGCTGGGAAAAAAGTCATTAGTCATTAGTCATTGGTCATTGGTCATTGGTCATTGGTCATTGGTCATTAGTCATTAGTCATTAGTCATTGGTCATTGGTCATTGGTCATTGGTCATTGGTCATTAGTCATTAGTCATTAGTCATTGGGAAGTTACAATCTTCTCCCCCCTGCACCCTGCACCCTGCCCCCCTGCCTCTTCCCCCCCCTGCACCCTGCACCCTGCCCCCCTGCCTCTTCCCCCCCCTGCACCCTGCACCCTGCCCCCCTGCCTCTTCCCCCCCCTGCACCCTGCACCCTGCCCCCCTGCCTCTTCTCCCCCCTGCACCCTGCACCCTGCCCCCCTGCCTCTTCCCCCCCCTGCCTCTTATTCATCTCCCCAAGTTTGTAATTGCAAATACACAAAGACTAAGGTAAAGGCTAAGAGTACTGTGGCTGCGGCTGCTGCGTATCCAAAGTCAAATTGCGCGAATGCTTCTTGGTAAATGTAATAAACTAGCAAGTTAGTTGAATTTAGGGGACCACCACCTGTAATTACATAAACCTGTTCAAAACTGCGTAATGTAAAAATGGCTGTGGTAACGGTAGCAAATATCATTGTAGGTTGCAATCCGGGCAGGGTAACGTGCCAAAATTGCTGCCAAGCATTTGCACCATCTAGTTCGGCTGCTTCATAGCGACTGGGGGGAATTGCTTGCAATCCTGCTAAGAAGACTACCATATTAAAGCCTAATTGCTTCCAAATACTCAAGACAATTAGTACCGGCATTGCCCAAGTTGTACTTCCTAGCCAAGGAATGGGCGCAATTCCAAAAAAGTCTAAAAATGCGTTGGCGGGTCCATCGGTTTGAAATAGCCAGCGAAAGCCTAAACCAGCAGCTACTAGGGAGATAATTGAAGGCAGAAAGTAGGCACTCCGCAGCAGTCCCCGCAAGGCGAGAGATTTGTCTAATAATACTGCTAGGGCTAAGGGAATCACTAAGCTGGGAATGACTGTGGCAACGGTAAAATAAATAGTGTTACCCAAGACTTGCCAAAAATCTGGGGTAAGTAGCAAGCGCCAATAATTTCTTAACCCTACCCAAGTCGTACCTGATGAGGTGAAACTTCCAGCCGTAAAACTGAGGTAGAACAGATAGGCTATCGGCCAAATGATGAAGATACTTAGTAAAATCAGTGCTGGGGAAAGAAAAGTCCAAGCGGCAAATGTATCATTATCTAACCAAGACTTAGTATCTGTTTTTGGCATTTATCATTTTTCCTCTTTGCTCTTATGACTCTCCGCCTTGATTCTACCGTTAGCCTGGTTGCTCCCAGTCTGAGCATTTGCCCATCTGATCAAAGCACTCCTTTAAAACTGGGGATTTTGGCTTCTGGTAGTGGGAGTAATTTTGAAGCTGTTGCTCAAGCGATCGCAGATCAACAACTAAACGCCCAAATTCAAGTTTTAATTTATAATAACCCTAAAGCGAAAGCTCCCATCCGCGCAGCTAATCACGGTGTGGAAGCTGTATTATTAAATCACCGCGAATATACAAACCGGGAAGCATTTGACGGGCAAATTGTCAATACTTTGCAGCAATATGATGTTGATTGGGTAATTATGGCTGGTTGGATGCGTTTGGTGACACCAGTTTTAATTGATGCCTTTCCAGATAAAATCATTAATATTCATCCCAGTTTGTTACCGAGTTTTAAAGGTATTAACGCTGTCGAACAAGCTTTAGCATCTGGAGTCAAAATTACTGGCTGTACTGTCCATTTAGTGTGTTTGGAAGTAGACAGCGGCCCGATATTAATCCAAGCGGCTGTGCCGATTTTACCAGATGACACAGTAGAAACACTGCACACCAGGATTCAAATTCAAGAACATCTAATTTTACCACAGGCGATCGCACTGGCTGCGGCACGGGAAATCAGTCAACAGTGAACTGACTAAAATCACCGCCAAGCACTTTGCAAACATCCCCTAAACTCAGAAACCAACATCACTCAAATGATAGATCACGATAGACTATTTAAAGAATTAATCCAAACATTCTTTTGGGAATTTATAGAACTTTTTTTACCAGAAGTTTTAGAGTACGTTACACAAGACAGCCTCAATTTTTTAACAGAAGAAATATTTACCGATGTCACCACAGGAGAAAAAAGAAGAGTAGACTTATTAGCGCAGGTCAAATGGAGAGGAGAAGACAGTTATTTTCTGATTCACATAGAAAACCAAGCATACAATCAAAAAGAAATTGAACGGCGTATGTTTCATTACTTCGCCCGTTTAGATGCCAAATTTTTAATGCCAATTTTCCCTATAGTTATATTCTCATACGACGAACCCAAAAGACCAGAAAAAAGCCAATATGTAGTTAACTTTCCCCAGCGCAAGATTTTAGAATTTAACTATGTTGCCATTCAATTAAATAATCTCAACTGGCGAAGTTTTTTAAACAAACCAAATCCCGTAGCTGCCGCCTTAATGGCAAAAATGAACTTTCAACCAGAAGAGAGAATGAGAGTTAAGCTAGAATGCTTAAGGATGTTAGTTACGCTGCAATTAAACCCTGCTAAAATAGAATTAATTTCTGGTTTTATTGACACTTATCTCAAATTAAACACAACTGAAGAGCAAGAATTAAACGCTGAACTACACCAAGCTCATTTAATTGAGGAGGAAAAAATCATGGAAATAGTGACTAGTTGGATGGAAAAGGGTATTGAAAAGGGTATTGAACAAGGAGAACAAAAAATTGTTAAAAAACTACTAAAGCGGCGATTTAATCATATTACCCCTGCTATAGAAAGCCGAATTAATGAATTATCTTCACAACAAATCGAAAGTCTAGCAGACGCAATTTTTGATTTGCAAACTTTAGATGACTTAATCAACTGGTTAGAGCAACAAAGGTTATAAGATAGTAGTGATACCAATTTTATATAAAGATGCATAAAAAGAACCCCTCCCTAACCATCCGGTGCAAGCGAGGAGGGAACCGGATTTTTGTGGGGTCACTTAATTTTGGATTTTAGATTTTCATAATCCAAAATTTAAAATCTAAAATCTAAAATCGCTTCGGTCAACGGGGGTTTGAATCCCCGTAAACAAAAGTTTAAGCTGTTTTGACTTGGCGGAATTTCCAGAAACAGCCAGAAACCCAATTTGTAATCATGTGGGCAACAATTGGCACTAACAAGTTACCAGTTAATAAGGCACTAAACCCTAGCATTAACCCAATAATAGTTGCCCACACTACATAAGGCCATTGTTGGGGGCCACTGAGATGCAAAATCCCAAAAGCGAGACTAGATACAATTACAGCGACATTATCTAAGCCTAAAGCTGGCAGCATCACACCCCGAAATAACAGTTCTTCACTTAACGCTGGGAGTAAGCCCAACCAAATCAAATCGGGTAAAGCTAAAGGCTTGATAACTATATCCAGATAATAGTCTGCGCTTTGACGGTAGGCAGGGTAAAATCGATAAGCTAAACCACTTAAGGTTGTAATAATTAACCCTAGCCCTAAGCCTAAGAGTACATCTGTTGATGACCAGTACCATCTTAATAAGTAAAAATTGCCATAGTTTAACCACACCCTGGCGACTAGCCATAACAGGATTGCAGTCACTCCCATAGCTACTAATACTTGGGTACGTGTCAAATAGGGAATTTCTGGTTCTTGATTTTGTTGTTCAACCACGATTTTTTGGGGGTAGGGAATGGGGAGTGGGGAGTGGGGAGTGGGGAATGGGAAAACTATATGATAACTGGTTGTAAGGAGGATATTTGAGGACTAAGGGCGGCGGGATTTATGCCTGCTTTGTGGGCGACTAATACACCCACGGCTTCTAAATATGAGTTTACTTGTAAAGCTGTGATTCCTAAAGCTGGGGCGGGAACTTGGATGAGAGTTTTATTTTCTGCTACAGTGATAATTTGGCATCGCTTTTGGTTTAAACTGATTAAGGCACTACTACCACAGGCATTTGCCGGTGCGATCGCACAATCCACTTGATCTGCCCAAATATCATCGGCGAAAGCTGTCATTGACTCTTTATTTATAATAAATTGTGGGGCGCGACTCAAGCCCACAAGGACACATGGTAAAAAAGTATAACCTAATTCTTCCGCAGCCGAACGAGGCGATAAATTCGGTTCTGGGGGGGCGCTGGCTAAGGCGGGAGCATGGGCGCAGGGAATTTTGAAGGTGCGGACGATTAAATGGCTAATTACGGCTTCTGCACCCGCTAAAGGGTCTACCCCTTGACCTTGACGATAATTTTGTACTGCTGCTTCATCCATATTATCGGGGAAACGGGCGACAACTGCGATCGCTTCCGCCCCGGCTTTGTTAATTAATATTTCCGCCGCCCTCAGTAAGCTGTCAGGGTTGCCAATTGTTCCCCAACTCGCCCCGGATGCTGAAGTGCGTAATTCTACGTTTAAAGGTGCATCAGTCACTACATAATCTGTGAGAGTTAAACCAAGGGTAGCCCTAGCTGCGTCGGCTGCTTGGAGGTGTCGCAGTTGTAATTCTGGTTCAATACCCTGGTCTAAAAGCAACCCGATTTTATTATTCCTAACAGGGCGTAAACCCCAGCATCCAGAGGCAAATTTGTCAAGTCCGTAACCTTCCACATAAAGAGTGTTAGGGAGATTCCAATATAAACTAGCACCATTAAGGACATTGGGGTGAGTGATTAGGCGATCGCACACCTGTGATATAACCTTAGCTACAGGCAAAGCATCACCAGCATAACCGCCAATCGCTGCCCCCACCCCAGTAGGTATAATTAAAATCGCTGTATAAGGACGTTGCATACTAAATATTGGCATAAAACTGATGTTTGTTGATGCTATGAACAGGGAACTCTAAGAAAATAACAATCCCAGGGTTTCCATAAGTAAAAGTATGAAGGAAAACACAAACAAGAGAGAGAGCCATATTGTTGCCTTATATCTGGCTAAATTTAATCAACGCGCCTTGACAGAGCTAGGATGCAATAATTGGACAGAAGTATATAGTCAAGTTTCTCAGGCTTTAGGTTATGCAGAAGCATCAATAAAACATTGCCGTGATACGTTTGATGCATTATTGCCTAATAAAAGACAAGGTTGGAATCAAAATCCGCCATACAAAACAGTAAGAGATATTTTTGCAGAATTCGATAATTATGAATTTGAAGAATTATAAAAAATTGTTAAAAATATTTTACAAAAGCCTCCCTTAAATCCTTTATTTTCTAATTTAAAACCTGAAAAAATTAACCAGTTAGAACAGACATTCAAAGCAGAACAAGAATACAAGCAGCAAGAAAGAAGTGAAGAAGAAAAGAAATGTGTATTAGCTTTGTGGGAAATTGAAGGAGGTAGGAGAGAAGTACCTATTATTGACCATGAATCATATTTATTAGTAGGAATAGCAGACTTAATCACAGATGAAGAAGTGATTGAAGTTAAAAATATTAAAAATTGGAAACACGCTGTGGGACAAGTATTTGCTTACTGGTACTACTTTTCAGAATATCCTAATTCAGTAAATAAACAACTAATTCCCAGGATTCATTTATTTGGAGGTAATGGATTTGATGACTACAAAATACAACCGTGTGAGTCATTAATGAAAACAGTTTTTTATCCTCACACAGATGCAATTAGAGTAACTTATGCAGAAGATGATGATTTTTTTATTGAGGATGATGAGTGAGAATTTTCAGCACTCATCACTCATAACTGATTACTCAGAAGCTGCTGTAGTCACAACAGCTTCAACAGTAGCCTTTTGCTGTGGTTCATCCACAGAAGTAATCGCCCAACGTAGAGGTTCACCCTGCTTTTGCAACTCAGCCTCAATTGCCTTTTCCAACTCAGTGGGAGTTTCTTGCAAATCAACTTCTGCGGTAATAAAATGAATAGTCATAGAGGTAAGTCCTTTATATGTCCAATTTCTAGAATAACTTAATATAACAGTCCTAAATCACTCCTGAAATCTTCTCACACCTTTCTTGGCGAACTTGGCGACTAACGCCCTGGGGGCATACGCTACGCGAAGGCGGTTCGTTCATCTTTCTAATCAGTTACCAGTCATCAAATAACTGATAACTGATAACTGATAACTGATAACTGATTATTAGCCTTTACCAAATTGCAATTGATAAACTACGTCTTCCTTTTCCGTCTCAATTTTCAAATCAGAACGGGGATAAGAAACACAAAGCAAAGCATAACCTTGTTCTTGCAGTTCAGAACTAACGCCCATACAATCAGATTGGTCTACAGTTCCCTCAGTAATTAGACCAGCGCAAGTTGTACAAACTCCTGCATTGCAGGAATTGGGAAAACCTAGACCAGCAGTTTCAGCCACCGATAAGATAGTTTCATCTTCAGGAACTTGTAAAGTATAAATTTTGCCTTGGTGGTTAATTTCAACGGTGTAAATGTTGGACATATATAAATTCAGGTGATGCAACGGACAAATTTATTATTATATCTGAATTAATTAAAGATATTCAAATTTCACAAAAAAATTTAGGTTAAATACTGAAAATCATAGCAACTAATTTCTAAATAATTGGTGGAATAGTCACATTAATTACTATAATCAGGAAATTACTTATATTTGCTGATTATTATGCGCGATCGTGTTTCCTTACAGACAGTATCTGTAAGTCTGCCATTTGGCATGGGTTCGATGGCTTGGAAAGTTAACCGAAAAGAACAGGAAGCCTCTTGGTCACTGTATGTGGAATTGGTGACGCGCATTGCTGTACAGTCTTTGGAAGTTGACCAGGGTTTGGTACGGGAAGCGTTGAACTCGCTTTATAGTTTATTTGGCACAACTCGCGAAGTTCTCAAAGCCGCCGGGCCAGATGTGGGTGCTTCTCGTGATTCTGTGGGGGGAATTGCCATTGCTGTGTTAAATAAAGGTTTAAGACCGTTTTTGGCTAAATGGCATCCCTTGTTGCAAGCGTGGGAAGCTAGACGACCGATGGAAGTCAGTCCCAAAGAACATGAGCAGAATTGGTCGGAGGAACCCCAGTTGCGAAGTGAGTTGGGAGTTTTGCGGGGTGAATTGGAAGAGTACGCCCAGGCATTGGCAAAAATTGCAGGTGTGGAGTAGTGATAAAAGTCATTGGTGATTCGATGGTTTTTGTTGATGTAAAAACCTTTGTAGCGATGTTGCATGAAACATTTCTATAAAAAATTATTTAGCTTGTTAAATAATACCGGATATTGAAATAACAAGGAATATTTATGGACAATTGGAACATATTCAAAAAAAGATTTGATATATTTCTTAGCCATGCGTCAGAAGATAAAGAAACATTTGTAGAAAAATTATACAATGAACTAACCGATGCACAATATAAAGTATGGTACGACAAAAATGAACTGTACTGGGGAGACAACTTACAACAAAAAATTACGGAAGGTCTAAAAAAATCGAGCTATGGTATTGTGGTAATTAGTCCCAGTTACTTTGATAAACACAAAGAATGGACTTTTCTTGAGTTTAATCAGATATTAACAACTAATAATATTCTGCCTATTTTGCATAATATAAATATGCAAACAATTAAAGACTTACACCCACAAGAACATGAGCAAATAAAGAATTGGTTGGCAATCAGTAGCGAAAAAGGGATTGATTATATTATCCAGCAAGCCAAGAAAAAAATCGGTGATCGAGAGTCGGAAAAAGGGATAGACTACACCAGACTGCGCGACCTACTAGCAGCAAAAAACTGGAAGGAAGCCGACAAAGAAACCTATCGGGTGATGATTAAAGCAGTAGATAAAGAAGAAGGCCATTACTTCACTTATAACGAACTCTTAAATTTTCCTTGCACAGACTTACGCACAATTAACCGTTTGTGGGTAAAATATAGTGATGGACACTTTGGCTTCAGCGTCCAGAGGGACATATACTTGAGCGTGGGCGGAGAAGTAGACGGCAAGTATTACGAAAAAGCCGATGAGAAGTTTGGCGATCGCGTAAAATGGAGAGCGAATTTCTTATTTATCTTTCCACGTTCGTGGATCGAGTACGAGTGCGTTACTTTTGATACCTCATCACCCGTAGGACACCTGCCCGTTCAATACCTCTTTTTTTGTTCACCTCAGGATTTTTTTGGGACGTACGTTTATACCTCACCGTCGCTCTCGTCGCTCTTGAGAGACGTGTATACCTTACCGTCGTGGCCGTATGATTGTGTAAAAGGATTTTCTTTCTCTTATCTCGCATCGAGACTTGTAAAGTGTAACATCTAAGGCTTTCCGAAATTTATTAAAATTTATTACAAGCCCCCTAAGCACGGTAGAATCAACATTTCTGAATTCCGATACCTAGCTACCATGTTGGGGAAGTCAAAAGTCAAAAGTTTATTTTTCTAGCTTTCTTTTAGCCGTTACATTTAATTAACTTTCACACTCATCTAAAAGGCTTTTTACTTGTGCTTAATTCATCACTGATTTAATTAACAGCTTCAACCAGTATTTTGTTTCTTTTTATTCTTTGAGTGCTATTGATTGCTTGCTGATAAAATCTCTATTACTTTCAGCACAAGAGTATTGAATACAACACTATTACAATTTTTTTTCAGACATCCTCTTACGGTTAATTCAAAATTGGTATATAATAAAACTTTGAATTAACCCAGAGTTACACAATACCACAATTTAATGACTAGGTTTATACATGATAAATTCGCCAAAGACTATCTAGAAGAATTATTAAAAGATTACGGAGAAGTCAAAGCATCAGAAAAAGTCTCAGGAGAAATTAAAGAAATAGATGTTTTATTCACACCTGCTAAACAAAAAAGTGCTAATTTACAAATACTGGGGTTACTAGGAAGACTTGCCGAACATCCTGCAATAATAGAACCATACCGCAATCCAGCTTCTAGCGATGAAATCTGCGACTGTATTCTGAAATTATTAGAAATCAAGGCTTTATTGCGACGAGAAGCCAAAGCCAATAAAATCAAACTTCAGGAGTCAGAAATTCCTAAGTTGTGGATTCTGACACCTACGATATCTGAAACTCGCTTATCTAGCTTTGGCACAGTTCAAAAACAAGGTTGGTTATCGGGAATACATTTCCTAGCAGATGCCTTGCGGACAGTAATTGTGGCGATACACCAACTACCGCAAACACCGGAAACTTTATGGTTGAGACTTTTGGGTAGGGGAAGCGTACAATCACAAGCAATTATCGAGTTGCAAGCGTTACCATTAGATCATCCATACCAGAAAGCCACCCTGGAATTAGTTTACAACTTGCGTGAAAACTTGAGAGTAAATCAAGAACTAGAAGCAGATGATAGGGAGTTAATTATGCGATTAGAACCACTGTATCAAAGAGATAGAGAAAAAGCTAAAGAAGAAGGAATACAACAGGGAATACAACAAGGAAGACAAGAGGGAATACAAGAGGGAAGACAAGAGGGAGAAAAAGACTTAATAATGCGTCTACTAAATCGCCGTATCGGTGAAATTGATGCGTTATTAATAGAGCGAATTTCCGGGTTATCGATTGAACAGTTAGAGAACTTAGGAGAAGCGTTATTAGATTTTTCTAGTGTTGCTGATTTAGAAACTTGGTTAACACAACACTCAATCTAATTTATTTTGATGGTTCGGGAGTTAATTATGCGATTAGAACCACTGTATCAAAGACATAGAGAACAAGCTAAAGAAGAAGGAAGGCAAGAAGGAAGGCAAAAAGGAATAAAAGAAGGAAGGCAAAAAGGAATAAAAGAGGGAAGGCAAGAGGGAAAACAACACTTAATAATGCGTCTACTAAATTGCCGTATCGGTGAAATTGATGCGTCATTAATTGAACGCATCAGAGGGTTATCGATTGAACAGTTAGAGAACTTAGGAGAGGCGTTATTAGACTTTTCTAGTGTTGCTGATTTAGAAGCTTGGTTCAACCCACAATCAGAATAAATTATCAGTAGATTAATAAATCCATAACACAAGTCTGATGAGGCTTCCAGGCATAAAAATCAGGTAAACTTTTATAGCCAAGATTTGCCGAAAAATATTTCATAATTAAAGGGAGAACATCCCAATGGAGAACACAAAATGCTAGAACAATACCGTCATCATGTTGCGGAACGCGCCCAACTCGGTATTCCCCCTTTACCATTGGATGCGAAGCAAACCTCAGAACTGTGTGAATTGTTGCAAAATCCACCAGAAGGTGAAGAAGATACATTATTACATTTATTGTGCGATCGCGTGCCACCCGGAGTAGATGAAGCAGCTTATGTGAAAGCGGGATTTCTCACCGCCATTGCTAAAAGCGAAATTACCAGTCCCCTCGTTTCACCCATCGCCGCAGTAGAATTACTGGGAACGATGGTAGGCGGTTACAACGTGCAATCTCTAATTGATTTGCTGCAAGTTTCCAGTGGAGAATCAAAAGACGGAGAAGCACCTTTAGTCATGAAGGGTGAAGGTAGAGAACCCATCGCCGCCCACGCCGCCACCGCCCTGAGTAAAATCCTTTTGGTGTATGATGCCTTTCATGATGTCTTAGAATTAGCCCAAAGTAATCCTTTCGCCAAGCGAGTAGTTGACTCTTGGGCAAATGCGGAATGGTTTACTATTCGCCCCACAGTACCAGAAGCCATTACCGTCACCGTGTTTAAAGTTCCTGGGGAAACCAACACCGATGACTTATCCCCAGCTACCCACGCTACCACCCGCCCGGATATTCCTTTACACGCCCTAGCCATGCTAGAGTCACGACAACCGGGAAGTTTAGAAACCATTGTCGAGTTAAAGCAAAAAGGACATCCACTAGCTTACGTCGGCGATGTTGTCGGGACTGGTTCCTCACGCAAGTCTGCCATTAACTCAGTATTGTGGCATTTAGGAAATGATATTCCTTATGTACCAAACAAACGCGCTGGGGGTTATATTTTAGGTAGTGCGATCGCGCCAATTTTCTTCAACACTGCCGAAGATGCCGGTGCTTTGCCCATTGAATGCGATGTCAGCAACTTAGAAACCGGTATGGTAATTACCATACATCCTTACAAAGGCGAAATCACCAACCAAGCCGGCGAAGTCATTTCCACCTTCACCCTCAAACCCGAAACCATCTTTGATGAAGTCCGCGCCGGTGGACGCATTCCCCTATTAATTGGACGTACTCTCACCGACAAAACCCGCGAAGCATTGGGTTTAGAAGCCAGCAATTTATTTATTCGTCCTCAGCAACCCAATGATACAGGCAAAGGTTACACCCTCGCCCAGAAAATGGTCGGTAAAGCTTGCGGTTTACCCGGTGTTCGTCCTGGTACATCTTGCGAACCCCTAATGACCACCGTTGGTTCCCAAGATACCACAGGCCCCATGACCCGCGACGAATTAAAAGAACTCGCCTGTCTTGGTTTCAGTGCAGACTTAGTAATGCAGAGTTTCTGTCACACTGCGGCTTATCCCAAACCAGTAGACATTAAAACTCACCAAGAATTACCAGATTTCTTTGCCCAACGCGCAGGTGTCGCCTTACGTCCCGGCGATGGTATCATTCACTCTTGGTTAAACCGGATGCTGTTACCCGACACCGTGGGAACAGGTGGCGACTCCCATACCCGCTTCCCCTTGGGTATATCCTTCCCCGCAGGTTCTGGGTTAGTAGCCTTTGCCGGTGCATTGGGTGTCATGCCCTTAGATATGCCAGAATCAGTATTAGTCCGCTTCAAAGGAGAATTGCAACCCGGAATCACCTTACGAGATATTGTCAACGCCATTCCCTACGTCGCCATTCAAAAAGGTTTGCTAACAGTAGAGAAGAAAAACAAGAAAAATATCTACTCAGGGCGCATTCTGGAATTGGAAGGTTTACCAGATTTGAAAGTAGAACAAGCCTTTGAACTTACCGACGCTTCCGCCGAACGTTCTTGTGCAGGTTGTACAATTAAGCTGAGTATTGAGACAGTTTCCGAATATCTGCGTTCCAACGTCACCCTGTTAAAGAACATGGTAGCCAGGGGTTACACAGATGCACGTACCATTATGCGCCGGGTTGCGAAAATGGAAGAATGGTTAGCAAACCCCACCTTAATGGAAGCTGATGCAGATGCAGAGTATGCAGAAATCATTGACATTGATTTGAACGAAATCACACAACCCATTGTAGCTGCACCCAATGACCCTGATAACGTAAAATTATTATCAGAGGTTGCTAATGACCCAGTACAAGAAGTATTTGTCGGTTCTTGTATGACCAATATCGGTCATTATCGCGCCACTGGTAAAGTATTAGAAGGTGCTGGTGCAGTTAAAGCCCGGTTGTGGATTTGTCCCCCCACCCGCATGGATGAACACCAATTAAAAACGGAAGGTGTGTATAACATCTTTGAAGCTGCGAATGCGCGGACAGAAATGCCTGGATGTAGTTTATGTATGGGTAATCAGGCGCGAGTTGAAGATGGTACAACTGTATTTTCTACCTCAACGCGTAACTTCAACAATCGCATGGGTAAAGATGCGCGAGTTTACCTTGGTTCGGCAGAATTAGCCGCCGTTTGTGCGTTACTGGGACGCATTCCCACAGTGCGGGAATACTTGGATATTGTAGCAGAAAAGATTCATCCTTTTGCTGGTGATTTGTATCGCTATTTGAACTTTGATCAAATTGCTGGTTTTGAGGATGAAGGGCGAGTTATTGCTGTGGAAGATATGCCCAAACTGGAGGATATTTTAGGTATGTCAGCAGTGACGAAGTAGATTATTAATTGGGGTGGGCGTTGCCCACCTGATAGTACAGGAGTCAAAAGATACTTTTTTACCTCCTGTGCAGTTCTTTAAGCAGAGGGTCGGGGCAATTCATTTATTTATTGCCCCTGGCTAAGGTTGAATTAAACTGTACGTTGCTGGATTAAAGCTTCATAAGAAGCTTGGAAATCATCAACAGTAATCTTGATGGCAGCAGTATCTGTTTCACCTTGAGACCTAAACCGGCGAATTGCTTCTACAGCGGCCTGATTGCAGAGTAATACTAAATCCGCACCATTCCAACCTTCTGTCACCTTAGCCCAGTGTTCCAAATCTACATTTAAAATAGGTCTGCCTTGATTGTAAACTTGCAAAATCTTGCACCGACTATCTAAATTCGGTAAATCTACTTTTAATTGTAGATCTAAGCGCCCTGCCCGTAACAGAGCAGGATCTATGGCATCAGGACGATTTGTAGCCCCAATTACCAAAATATTTGCGCCAGTTCCTAAACCATCTAATTCCGTGAGTAATTGTCCTACTACCCGGTTACTGACTCCCGAATCACCGGTATAAGTCCCCCGTGCTGGAGCTAATGTATCAAGTTCATCGATAAATATTACACAGGGATCTGCTTGTCGCGCCTTAGCAAATAACTCCCTAACTGCTTGTTCACTGGCTCCCACCCAACGGCTGAGTAAATCTGGTCCATTAATACCAATAAAGTTAGCTCGGGCTTGGGAAGCCACAGCCTTGGCTAATAATGTTTTCCCAGTACCGGGCGGACCCCACAAGAGTATTCCCTTGGGCGCTCTGGCTTTTGTTTCTTTGTAGAGTTCTGGATACAACAAAGCCCCTTCCACAGATTCCCGCAAGGTCTGTTTTATGGTTTCCAAGCCACCAATATCGTCCCATTCCACATGAGGAACTTCAACTTCCATGCTACGAAGTACTGCTGGTTTGATTTCCTTGAGAGCCTGCAAGAAATCAGATTGCTGCACCGTAATAACTTCTGGAATTGGCATATCAATGGAAGGAACCTGACGGCGTAAAGCTGTGTATGCTGCTTTTTGACAGACAGCTTTTAAGTCAGCCCCCACAAATCCCACGGTGCGATCGGCAATAAACTCCAGATCAACTGTATTATCTAAGGGCATAGCACGAGTCAGAACTTCCAGGATTTCTTTGCGCCCATTGATATCTGGAACTCGAAACTGAATTTCTCTGTCAAATCGTCCAGGACGACGTAGAGCTGGGTCAAGATGATCAGGGCGATTAGTAGCTCCGAGTAAAATCACGCCTTTGTTCTGGGAGAAACCATCCATGAGGCTCAATAGTTGGGCAACTAAACGCTTTTCTACTTCCCCTTCTACTGCACTACGGTCTGGGGCCAAGCTATCGATTTCGTCAATAAAGATAATACAGGGAGCATTTTTGGCAGCTTTTTCAAAAATAGCCCGCAGTTTTTGCTCTGCTTCACCATAATATTTTGTGATGACTTCAGGGCCAACAAGGGCAATGTAGTTAACCCCCAGTTCTTCAGCTAACGCACGAGCTGTGAGTGTTTTGCCAGTCCCCGAAGGACCAACTAATAATACCCCATGTGTAGGTTCGAGTCCTAACTTAACTAGCAGGTCAGGGCGTTTTAAAGGAATAGCAATCAGTTCTTTGAGTTCTTTGAGTTCTTGGTTCAATCCCCCAATATCTTTGAGGGTTATACCTAAATTGCCTTCAGGTTGTACATTTGGGTCAGATGCACCTGTATCACGTGCCGGGGAAGATGGGGTACGAATGGAGGTAGTACCAACATTACTAGTTGTATTATTATTAGTACGGGGAATGTTACCGTTTCTGGGAATACTGCTTAATGAACGTGAGTTAAACTGCACATCAGTTTTAATTTCTCCATTTTCCACTTTTTCTTCTAGAGTTTTCACCAACTCTATAAACTGCTCAAATCCCTTGAATAAATCACTCATAAAATTCCTCGAGAAATGAATTGAGAAAATATATCTTAGGCTACATACAGCTGAAATTTGATATTGATTAATCAAAGTCAAATAAAAGATTTGCAGCTGCTTGAATACGGGCAATTGGTTCTACTGATCTAGGTAAATTGGGTAAGCGGATGATTGTTTGTTCGGGAAATAAGCCGGGGTCAATTCCTATTTCTTGACTATAGCGATTTTGAACTACATAACGTTGTTGGATTCCCATATCTTTCAGGGATGCTGTGAGGCGTATATGTTCAGATATAATCGCATCTTCTGCCTGAATTACTCCCACAAATTGCGTATGCTTTGGATTTTTTAATTTCTTTTGGGCTTGGACAACTTGTTGACGTAAATTCCGCAACCGCCCAATTAAATCAAGTCTACCTACAACGTTCTGGTATTTTATCCATAACTTAAATATCCACGATAACCAATCTCCTAAAGCAGATGGCATTGCCAAAAATTGTAGCAGATGACCGGTGGGAGCAGTATCTAAAATAATCAAGTCTTGCTGGTTACTATCCAATAAGTCCATAATAGTGATTAGGGACAGTATCTCATCAATACCGGGTAAAGCTTGAGACATAATCTGTCGCCAAGCTCCCGGAAGATAAGCAATATCTATTGTGCTATCAGTTTCTGTTCCTTCACCACTAATCATATCCGCTAATTCCCAAAGATAATCCGTACGAAACTGATCTAATATTTCATCAGCATCAATTTCTTGTCCGG
This sequence comes from Nodularia spumigena CCY9414, assembly GCF_000340565.2. Taxonomy (NCBI): domain Bacteria; kingdom Bacillati; phylum Cyanobacteriota; class Cyanophyceae; order Nostocales; family Nodulariaceae; genus Nodularia; species Nodularia spumigena. Next base: position 1,581,193 of record NZ_CP007203.1, on the reverse strand, counting down.
TCAAATTAGTTGCCAATGATGAGGCTTGATGTCCCAATTTTTGTCCAAATGCATCGCCCAAGGAATGAGCAGGATCTATGGAGATTATCCGAATTTTTTGTTGAGGATGACGATTAGCTAAACCCCAGCCTAAAGCTCCTGCAACTGTTGTTTTACCAACTCCTCCTTTACCCCCCACAATAATTAGTTGACATCCTTCGGCTACAAAGTCACTGAAGCTTGGGAGGATTCTACTTGGCCATTGAATTGCTGGCGGGGCAGAAAGTTCGACACTGTCAATTTTTTGAATTTGTCGTGCCAGGTCATCCAATGCCAAGGGACCTAATGGTTCTTTTGCTTGTTGTGGTACAATGAAAACGGGTTGATTGCCGGCAATTTTTAAGAATTTATCGGTCAAATTTTGTTGTTCTGCATAGCGGTCTGTATTTATATCGCTATCTGTGATGATGCGATTGATCAGAATTCCCGTATAGTGAATATTGAGAGTTTTTAAATTATCTAAAAATCTCTCGGTTTCGGACAAACACATGGGTTCAGCAATTGTGACTACCAAGCAACCTGTAAATGTCTCATCTTGTAGCAGTCGTCTACCTTCTGCTAATTGAGATTTCATATGCTCCAGAAAATCATCTACTTCATCAGGTTTATAGCTCCCTCTGAAACTCTCTGTGATCACACGATGTTTTTGTTGAAATAATTCAAAGGAATTTAAAATTACATCGAAGAAATCTTCTAATTGCAACAAATTTAATGTATGACCTGAAGGAGCCATATCAAGCACTATCCGGTCTACGGTTTTTTCTGAAAGTAGACGCTGAATTTCTAGCAATCCCATCAGTTCATTTAAGCCTGGCCAATTTAGCTCCCAAACCGGGGCTAAATCTTCTCCGTCAGCTAAACTCCCTCGCTCAACTAGCAGTTCTAATAATCGACTATATTTAGCCCTAAATTCCACTAATAGTTTTTCAGCATCTAATGCTCGAACACTCAAATTAGGTAAATCTTCTACCTGTGAACCATCATCTGTGACTTTTGAAAGTAATATATCTCCTAAGGAATGTGCTGGGTCTGTAGAAAGTAACAAGATTTTTTCTTCTGGAAACTTTGTCGCCCAGTAACGAGCAAAACAGCAAGAGATAGTAGTTTTACCAACTCCGCCTTTGCCGCTAAACATAACTAAGTTAAGTGAGTCGTACTGCTTCATAACAAATTTAAAAGAATTAGGAAAAGAATAAATAAACTTTAATTAAATAAAGTGGTAAGGAGGAAGAGAATCTCCTAACAATAAATTCCAACGAGGACAAGCTTTTTGCCAATTTAAAGTTTGTTCTAAAAAGCAATTTCTATCTTCAATATTAACCAGCATATGAATGCTTACTTCTTGCTCTTTTTCTTGAACAACAACAGGATAATTATTGGTCGTGGTTATTAAATCAATGAGATACTCTTTTTCTGCTGCTTGTGCAAGACTAAAGTCTTTTTGGTTTTGATACTGTTGCTTTTTAGCTAAAAAGTAATCTTTTCCCCTGGACTTTACTGGTGCTACTTCCTCTAGTATTACAGGAATCAATTTCAAAGTAAATTCAGTTTTACCATGAATTTTTTGTAGCTGCTGGCGATATTTTTCGGTATTTGATTCTAGGTGAATGAGCAGATTTTTCTGAGAATTAAAGCATATTCCAAACTGCACGGGTAAAACTGTAATCTGCTGGAAAAGCTCACAAATAACTCGGTCATGGCATAAAGCCATCTCGATAATTTTCTGCTCATTATCTTGGAATGACTCTAAAGATATTCCAGGCTCAACAATAGCCGAAAGATTAGTACTCTTAATCAGCACTACTTGACTAGCAGCACCTTGTGGTAAAATTAAGGGCAAGCTAGGTGTTTCTAAAAAGGCATAACTATAGAGGTTTTCTGATTCCATATACTGCACCTAGATAGTTGTATAATTTTAACTAATTCAGTTTCCGCTCCCACATTGTAATAATATTAAATTATCATCCTCGATTTGGTAAAAATTATAACATATTTTGATGTTTTTTGGTGATAGTGCCAGATTTTGAAGACTTATAGAGTTAATTTAAAGTATTGCTGAAAATATTTACATATTCTTTAAAGATTTACAATGACACCTTAGTTAGTTATAATTAGTAATTAATAACAATTCAAACATTATTCATGAAAAATAGTCCTAAGCGTAGTGTTATCAGACATAAGATTAGTACAATGCCTCGCAAGAAAAACGAGGCATCCTGCAAACTGGAACTGTATCAAATGGTGACTGAAAAGGAACGTCTTCAAAAGGAACTATATTTCATCAGAGAGCGAACAAGTTTACTAAACAGGCGTTTAACTACCCTGAATCACCAAATAGAAGAAACCGAGAAAACGATTAAGAAACTGCGTAAAAATGATTCTGAGTTAACAAATACTCAAGATATAGGCTCTCAAGAAAATATATATGTTGAGTCTATTGAATCCGTGCAATCTAATAACTACAATGTTATGGAAATTGAATATTAACTCGGTCATATTGCCGAAAATTTGACAACTCCCGGTTGGATCTTGATCTTGTTAAGTCTATGCTCTCACCTGAGTTTGTTCTTCCAAGGCTTCGTATTCTTCAGATTCTGCTTCCAGTCGGGCTTCTTCTTCCAATTCTTGGAGTTTTAAAAGAATTTCTTCTTCTTGAGCGTCATACTCTTCTTCGGTAATGTCGCCCATGTCTAGGGAAAGCTGCAGGGTCAATAATTGTTTGTTCAAGTTTTCTTGATCATCAAATTCGGTATTAGCACGCTCTTCAATTTTCTCTGCAATCCATACAACTCCATTGATTGGACCCATGATTGGAGATAGTAAAAGTTTCATCAGCATAGTCATAAATCCTTGGTAGTTTATATTGCATTTTAAAAGCTATTCTTACATACAAGAGGGATGGTAATAAATAACTGCAATTGGGTCTATGGTTCAGCCAGTTGTGCAAATGTGTAGGGAGCAGTGAAATGGTTGTAGCGAATACGTAGGCGATCGCCAAATTTCAGATCAATTGCTTCTACAATTTCACCGAATTTAGATTCACTTTCCCAAGGAATCAAAAATGCGGTGTTGTAAATCATGTCCTCTGTCATAAGTTCACCGTCTATAACCTCTGTAGCTAAAGGATTTAGCTCATTAGAGAAAACTTCAATCACAGATTGTTTGCGAGCGGATAAATTACTTTCAATTAATTGTCCAATGTGAATCACCTCCTCTATACTTAATTTTCTACCTTCCATATTGTCACGCTCCTGTTTCAAAGCGAGATTAGATTCCATCATGGCTTGCAATTCAGACTTGCTATCCCAAAAAATCTTAACGCTCACCTCTCTTTGTCCGGCCAGTTTTTGGAATAAGTTGTGCAATTGCTCTTTATATGGTTCGATGAGTTGTGTGGTTATTGCGTCCCAGTCTTTAATAACTAATCCGAACTGGAGAGGAAGAAGGACATGAAATCCTGCTTGCATTGTCTCCTCTAACACTTTTTCATGAGTTAATAAATTGCGTCGAGAAGCCAAATATTTCTCTTTAGATGCTTCTGAATATAAAAAAGTCAATCCATCAACCACTTGACTATAAACAGGTTTCCCGTCCAATCCTGTAATAGAAACAGAGCTAGGAATTATATCAGGGAAAATACCATACAAATAAAGACCAAAATTCACTATTTTAACCCATTGAGTTGGAACTTACAACTGATAACTTTTGATTACATTGTTTTGGCGGTCAAAACTAACCGTAACTTAGCATGAATCAGGTCTAGTTGAGCTAAACCGATATCTATCTCACCGTCTACAACAACTCCAGTATTTAAAAGCCGGTCTAATAACTCTACCACTGAAGCCTGATTGCTAGTTTGCCCTGGATAATAAGAACCAGAGGGAGGTAAAAGACTACCAAAATCTCCTAAATTTACATTGAGGTCTGATGGCTCAATTTCAAATATCTGACAAAAATCTAAAATTTGTGACTCTAACTTTTGCAAACTTTCGGCTGCTCGGTCTAAATCAGATTCACACAGCAACTCCTGTTCCATGCGCCTAATTACTTGCGCTTCCATTAGTTGACGCAGCAATTCTAATACAGTCAATAATAAAGGAGCTAAACCGGCTTCTTTATTTTTAGAAGCCTTGGTTGGTAAATCCTTAAAGTCTTCCGATGGATTACAAACCATTTCTATAAATGTAACCTAAACTTTCAGTTTCTTTGAATGCAATTCAATCAGTCATTTTTAAATAGTTATTAACCGTCCCAGTCTGTTTGACTTTCGCTGGTTAAAACATAAATTTTAACCAATTACTCATCTAACTGGTAATCTCGTGATCAAATAATTTCCTGGTTACTTGTATCCACATCATGTTGAATATCCTCTCCTAATGGAGTTTCTTCTAGGATACTCGCAGACTTAAGTAAATTTATTTCCGATTCTAGACTCTCCAGGCGATTTTGAAGCTGTTGATTTTCTTCAATTAATCGTTGGGCTTTACTGCTCAGATAAGGGTCATTTTCCCACCAATTAATACCCATTTCCTTGGCTTTATCAACGGAGGAAATTAACAAGCGAATGCGAATATGTAAAAGTTCCGTTGAGGCGATAGATATAGAAATATCGCCAGCAATAACAACGCCCTTATCTAACACTCTTTCGAGAATGTCCGCTAAGTTTGAGCTTTGAGTAGATGTGTTAATATTTCGACTTGAGTTTGTCTGATGACGTGTTGGTAGTATGGGGGTAGAAGTCACGAATAATTCAACTCTTGAATAGTATAAAGACGATAATTTTGCTCACAAACAATTTGTGTTCCAAAGAACCAGAAGCCTTTAGTATTAGATGGAATCTGGAGCTAAGTCTTTGAAAATTCTAGTTATTACTTGACTTTTTGGTATGAGTTTAGTGATTGTAAACTTCTTTATCAAAAAGATAAGTATTTTCTAAATCTGTCTTTGGCTGTGAAAGTTCTGCTAGTAAACTAGTCTGGCTAAGTAATTCCATTAAAATATTGGTCGCTTCGCTCATCGCTAAATTACTGCGGTTGCACAGAACATCGATAGCAATATCCTGAAAGTCTGGATTTTCTACTTCTGCTGGAATGTTATTGTCCGCACATACTTTAGCAATCATCAAACAAGACCGTAAACCTGAAGTTTTCTCTGCTTCTATAGCCAGACGGAACGATTTTACCAACCGCACTATTAAGTAAGCAGATTCTCGAGATATGTTTGTTTTCTGAATTAATATTTCGCCTTGAGTCATCTCATCTTGTTCTGGCATATTAATAGTTACTAACCTATCCATCAAAGCATCTTGGGTTGAATGAACTCCGCAGTACTCTTCGGGATTGGATGTAAATATAGCGCGAAATTTCGGATGAACGTGTAGATACTCTGGCTGATTACTACTAGGAGGTAGGCTGATAATTTTTTCTTCTAAGGCTGAAAGTAAAACGTTATTAACTTCGGGTCGTGAACGGTTAAATTCATCATAGACTAATGTAAAACCTTCGCGACAAGCCAAAATCAGTCTAGAATCAACCCAGTTCTGTTGTAATTGGTCTTCTACTTTAACGACGTTGTGAATATAATTATCCACTAATTTCTTGCGGGTATAACCAGTTTCACTCCCAATCAAATCCGAACTTTTGAATTCGTCATCGCCAAACAGTAACATTACTGGGCTCTCGATACAGTGTGCTATGTGGAGTGCTAAAGTTGTTTTACCTGTTCCCGCAGGTCCTCGCAAGTGAACGGGAAAGCCTGATTTGAGATAAAGCAATGCTCTAGCTGCTACTTTCTCAATCGAAGGTGTCATGACAAATTGTCCTGGACGGACACGAATAACTGCTCTTTTGTGATTCGTATTGGTGATAGCCATAAATTGAAGCTGGTAATAAATTGAAGGTGTGTAAAACTATAGACTGAAATATTTAAAGTGTTACTGTCAATTGGGATTTACGAAGGGACACTTTGCACTTTAAAGGTGTGTAGTGATATCAAATTCTTCTAGCGGTCTAGTCTTCCAAGTCCCAGGCTAGGTTTTGATTTTTTGTATTCACTTCATGATCTTAACATTTGTGACGCTAACTCAAACCAGGATTGGTGATCCAAATCTCAGTTATAAGTTGAGAAAGCATGGAACTATCTTGATCTTCAATCAGAAGGAAATTAAGGTGCGATTATTGATTTAATCTGATAAAGCTCCTCTCTATGGTACTATATAAAGGTAAATAAATCTAAAACTCTAGTTAAGTAACACTATTGACTTGATTCGTTAAGTAAATATTGGAATTACTCGTTTGGCGATACAAGCCTATTTTACTAAAGTCTCGAAACACAAGTTTAATTTTATTAATTAACCCCTTGTATTAGCAGTTTTGCAACTGAAAGATAAAGGGGTTAATTATTTAGCCCAATTGTGAAACAGATGAGATATGTTTATTACGAATGTTGATTAAAGTCCAGATCCACCAATAACACTCATAAACAAATCCTGACGGAATTGACGCAGTTCTGCTGCTTGGGCTTTGGCCTTAGCAATACGTTCTTGAGCTGTGGTGGCTAAAAACTGCTCAGTTTCTTGCTGCAGGTTTTGTTGGAACTGATGCAGTTCTGCTGCTTGGGCTTTTCCTTGAGCAATACGTTCTTTAGCTGTGGTCGCTAAAAACTGCTCAGTTTCTTGCTGCAGAGCAATACGTTCTTTAGCTGTGGTCGCTAAAAACTGCTCAGTTTCTTGCTGCAGGTTTTGTTGGAACTGATGCAGTTCTGCTGCTTGGGCTTTTCCTTGAGCAATACGTTCTTTAGCTGTGGTCGCTAAAAACTGCTCAGTTTCTTGCTGCAGTTTTTGTTGGAACTGATGCAGTTCTGCTGCTTGGGCTTTTCCTTGAGCCAAGCGAGCACTCTTGGTGCAATCAATAAATTTATTTACATTCTCGAATATTGACCGGTTTTCTTCCCGGATTTTTTCCATCAAAGCAGACATGAAGTTCTCCTGAATAATGATAAAGTGGTCTTAACCATTTGATAATTAGGCAGGAACTGCAGCAGACTGAGTGAGTCCTATTGCTTCTGCATATTTCAGGTAAGTTTCTACAGACGCAATGACGATTCTAGCTTCAATAGCGATTAATTCAATACCAACTAAAGAAACACGAACCCAAGCATCGATGACAATACCTTTGTCAAGTATTCTATCAATAACTTCTGCCAAGCTGGAGGTAGAGTTAGTTTTTTCAACTGCCATATGTTTGTACCTTACAATCCCTTGGAACCGTTAGCTATCAAGCTTTTTAAAATTTTGAAAATGCCTAATAATGTAGAATAACTACAATAAAGTTATAGTTATTCTACAAAAATGGATTTTATTGTGACTATGCAGGAACTGCAGCAGACTGAGTTAAACCTACTGCTTCTGCATATTTCAAGTAGGTTTCTACTGAAGCGATTACGATTCTAGCTTCAATAGCGATTAATTCGATACCAACTAAAGAAACACGAACCCAAGCGTCAATAACGATACCTTTGTCAAGGATTCTGTCAATAACTTCTGCCAAGCTGGAGGAAGAGTTAGTTTTTTCAACTGCCATGTGTTTACTCCTGGTATATTTGTCGCAAAATTTACTTCGCGTGACGAGAAAAATGTTTTTTCATCACAATTTGAAAGTTAGCATTTCTAAACGGTACTTGTCAATACCTCGGAAAAAAAAATTGTAATTATTTTGAAAAGGATATTTTTAGGCAATAAAGTTAAAAATAGGGACAAAATGTTGTATGTTAGAAGTTTTAATTWTAATNTGTTTTATACTATTTACGGCATCTATCATCTATAAG
>NZ_CP007203.1:1541444-1573270 GCF_000340565.2 Nodularia spumigena CCY9414 | reverse complement strand
CTGTGTAAGATTGTAGAGCAAAAGGGTTGGATTTTAACAGGACTTACGCAAAATCATGAAAAAAMGAACCRCGTTCGCGTAGCSTCTCCCCTTCTCCCAAAGGGAGAGGCTAGCGCCAAGGGAGAAGGACACGAAGGAAAGAGGGTTGCAGAGAGTTATTGCGTAAGTCCTATTTAAGAAGAATCACTGGCAGTCATCATATTTATCAAAACCCGGAAATAGAACAAATTTTTTGAACCTCCCCACGTCTAAAGCCAGGGGATTCTTGCCCACCTGAAAAAGGCGACAACGGGACATTCAAGTATCCCTCTACTCACTCAAAGAGCTTTTGCTCTCATTCGCGCATACTTTCTGAGTCCTTCATATTTTAAAGATGAACGCTCCATATCCTGCCCTTATTCGCCCTTTAACTATTCCGAATCGAGTCGGATATGTCCGTTGCCGGGATTGCTCCGTACTAGGATACTTCAATGCGCTGAAGGTTATTCCTACTTGTTTTCTCGCTAATCTATTTTAACACTGTGGCTAAAGCCACGCAATCGTTTGACGGAACTTAAAAGTTCTTACCGCCTTCTCCCCATGCCTAAAGTCAGGGGCTTGCGTCTCGTTTTTCGGTCAATACCTGTTCATCGTAATCAAGATTTGAAAGTTGGAACCTTAAGAGCCTTGATGAAAATAGCTCAGTTATCTGAGGATGATTTACTCTAAGAGATGTCTTAAAAGTCTTCGGCGAATATAATATCGCTAACGCGATCGCCTTTGGCGAAAGCTACTACATAAGCGAGGTCTTATGAAAAATCAAGGGTTTGAAACCCACGAAGTTGGCCTTCCCTTTATGCGAAGGAATGAGGCGTTTAATCAAGTAGTAACAGTTATTAGCCCCGAAAAAGAATATCGAAATGAGGAAGATGAGTTAATAGTCCTATGTCAGAAACTCCTCATCTCCCTCAACTTATAACTGAGAACTTTTAACCGCCTAACTCGTTGGGGCGCTTGTATTGCTGATAGGCGGCGAAAAATAGCCCAGCCAAAGTGACAACAATCAGACCAAGGACAATACCGGATAGCAAGGGTTCAACCACTTTAAATCTCCTGTTGGCAAATGTTCAATATTCGTTTCTGCTGTTCATTCTACCAAATTGGGGATGAATCCCTCGCTCTCCAATGTTTTACAACGACTAATGATCATAAAAAAATTATCATTTGTGCTTGCAGACACCATCAAGAACTTTTAAGCTATGTGTAGGAAATGAAATACTTCTAGTAAACTCCACTTTGACGGCAAACCTTTTGGATAACCAGATTACCAAACCAGAAACTCGAATACAGTGGATCACCTTATTGGCTCTGGTGCTACTGCTAGCAGCCCCTTTGGGCATTTTTGGTGTTCAAATGGTTAGATCTGCTGATCCTTATGCGAAGAATGTCCTTTCCCTCAAAGGAGATCAAGTTCAAGGACACGCCATCTTTCAAATTAACTGCGCTGGTTGTCATGGACTGGAAGCAGATGGGCTAGTTGGCCCCAGTTTGCAAGATGTCTCTAAGCGCAAGTCCAGATATAAGCTGATTCATCAAGTGATTAGTGGCGAAACACCGCCAATGCCAAAATTTCAACCTAGCGTGCAAGAAATGTCCGACCTATTGAGCTATTTGGAGAGTTTATAATCTATTGAATGATCAAAGTCAGATTTTGCTGATAATGCTTGACTTGTCTACTATTTTGATAATCCCACGGCTTAAAGCTGTGGGATTGTCGCTTAAGTAAGGTCAAGTTTGCAACTTTTCTCCGGGGAAGGCAACGATTTGGGAAACATTCGTAGGACTTACGCAAGAACTCTCTGAAACCCTCTTAACTTCGTGTCCTTTGTGTCCTTCGTGGTTCGTTTTTTCATAATTTTGCGTAAGTCCTGATTCGATATAAAATCTAAAATTTAAAATCAAAAATCACAATGACAAAGCTGACTCCTAATTCTAGTTTTAGTTTGACCCTGCGTTTGCAAATTCCCAACCGTGTGGGGATGTTAGCATCAATTACCCAGGCGATCGCCACCACTGGTGGTAATCTTGGACACATTGATTTAGTTGAGCAAACCCGTCATGAATCTACCCGTGATATTACTGTAGATGCGGCTAGTACCGAACACGCTGAAACTATTGTGCAAGCAGTCAAAGCATTGCCAGATATTCAGTTACTCAGTGTTTATGATCGCACCTTTAATTTGCATCGTGGAGGCAAAATTGGCATTGTCAGCCGCATTCCCATCAAGAGTGTTTCTGATTTAGCAATGGCGTATACTCCTGGAGTTGGTCGAATTTGTACTGCGATCGCTCAAGACCCTGAAGAAGTTTACAATTTAACCATCAAACAAAATACTGTCGCCATTGTTACCGATGGTAGTGCCGTTTTGGGTTTAGGAAATCTGGGACCTTCTGCGGCTTTACCAGTCATGGAAGGTAAAGCAATGTTATTCAAAGAATTTGCTGGGCTGGATGCTTTTCCCATCTGTCTTGATACCCAAGATACAGATGAAATTGTGCGGACAGTCAAAAATCTCGCGCCAGTTTTTGGTGGTGTCAACCTAGAAGATATTGCTGCGCCTCGTTGCTTTGAAATTGAAAAGAGATTACGAGCCGAACTAAATATCCCAGTGTTTCATGATGACCAACACGGTACAGCTATTGTTACCTTAGCAGCCTTGTTTAACGCCTTAAAACTTGTCAATAAGTCATTAGCAGAAATCCGCATAGTGATTAATGGTGCTGGGGCGGCTGGAGTGGCGATCGCTCGCTTACTTCGCAAAGCTGGAGCCGAAAAAATCTGGATATGCGACTCCAAAGGAATTATCTCTACCAGTCGCACCGATTTGACCCCAGAGAAGCAGGAATTTGCCGTTAAAGCCCAGGGTACGCTGGGGGGTGCAATGCAAGGCGCAGACGTGTTTATCGGCGTAAGCGCACCCGGAGTATTGACAGTGGAAATGGTGCAAGGAATGGCTAAAGACCCGATTGTGTTTGCTATGGCTAATCCCATTCCTGAAATTCAGCCAGAATTAGTCAGTAAAATTGTTGCTGTCATGGCTACAGGTCGCAGTGACTACCCCAATCAAATTAATAACGTCTTAGCTTTTCCCGGAGTATTTCGTGGGGCTTTAGATTGTCGCGCCCAGACAATTACCACCACCATGTACTTAGAAGCCGCCAATGCGATCGCCTCCTTAGTCAAACCTTCAGACTTGAATCGGGAACACATCATCCCATCAGTCTTTGACAAACGTGTTGCGCCTGCTGTTGCTGCTGCTGTACAACAAGCCGCACGTCAAGAAGGAATCGCCAAAAGTTAGTTAATTCCCAATCAAAAAACATTTCAAATTTTCTTGTGGGATGGGTGTCCCCACCCGTCCCGTAATTTTTACCCACTCCCCACTCCCCAGAAGAAGCAGGGGCGCACCGGAGCAGGGAGCAAGGGGGAGAGAGCAAGTCCTAAGTTGACAATTTCATAGACAAAACTATACTTATATTGACAAAAATCAATATATATTTTAGGAAAAAATCAACTACTTGATATATAATACGGTGATATCAAGTATTGAATTGAGACTATTGCCGACGCGAAAACCAAGCAATGATGGTGGTAGTCTTTTTCAGAAACTTAATTGGAACACAATCGCGTCTGGCTAAGGCGTGAAAGTCTACTGAGGGATAACTGCTCCCATGCTCCCGTTGAAGTAGAAAGTAAAGTCTAGTTTTGTCTAGGTTTTATATAGCAGAAATTACCAGGACTTACGCAAAATATCTCTCAAACCCTCTTTTCTTCTCCCAAGGGGAGACGCTACGCGAACGTGTTCTTCGTTCCTTCTCCCTTGGCGCTAGCCTCTCCCTTTGGGAGAAGGGGAGAGGCTAACGCCAACGTGTTTCGTTTTTTCATAATTTTGCGTAAGTCCTAATTACTTTAAAACTTCCGGTTACTTAACAACCGTTCCTCTTCTCCCCTGCCCCCTGCCCCCTGCCCCCGTTCCTCTTCTCCCCACGGACCACTCCTACTGCAACGGAATAAAACCCGCACGTTCAACAGCCTGTTGTCCTTGAGGAGATAAAGCCAACTCCACAAATTGCTTAACGGCTGGGCTAGTTTTACGTGGTACTGCTAAATAAACAACTCGACTAATTGGGTAAGTACCATTTTTCACTAAAGCTTTATCTGTCGGCGATATGCCATTAATAGGCACAATCCGGACAGTTTGTTGATTTTCAATTTGCGTAACAGTACTGTAGCTAATGCCGTCATTACCTAAAGCCCGTAAAATTGGAGTAGTTTCATCTTGCAGCACCGTAGTAAAATTACCACCATCAGGAGCAAAAGCTTTACCAGAAAGTATCGCCTCCTGAAAGAAAGAATGAGTCCCACTGTCACGGGAACGGTTAATCACCTTTATAGGCAGATTTGGACCACCCACCTCTGACCAGTTGGTGATTTGTCCCAGGAAAATTAAACGCAACTGTTCCATAGTTAATCCCCCTTTGTATGGGTTATTGATACCTACCGCCACAGCTAAACCATCACGGGCGATAGGTACTCCCACAATTCCTGCTGACAATTCGCTACCATTCAGGGGACGTGAACTAGCTGCTATCAATACTTTGCCATCAATCAGGTTTTTTAGTCCCGCATTAGTACCATTAGGTTTACCATCCGGTATCCCGTAAGTTGTCGGTAAATTAGGATTTAAAAAATTATAGGCAATCTGAAACTGTTTAACTAGAGTAACTATAGTTACACTGCCATCAATGCTTAAAACTGTTGGGTTTGGTAAACTTGCATCTAAACTTCCTACATCAAAACCTTGAACTGGACTAGATTCAGACCCAGAAGATTGATCATTATTTAAAGATGGCGATGCATTCTGATTGGATTCTATAGAATTTGGTGTTAGTCCAGGCAATAGTTTGAAGTACCACAAACCCAATCCTAAAATTCCACCAGTGAGCAGTAGAGTCAGCACCAGTATAAGTATTTCTCGATTTTTGCTGTTTGTAGCCATATTGTAGATTTACCCTAATTAACCAACTTGATAGAGGTTTCCAGCTACCACCCAAAGGTTATTTTGTCATATTTTGATACAATTGCCCTCTGAAAAATTCCGGATTTGACAGTGGATAACCAGCTAGACGCACCGGAAACTGTTGATCAGATAGGTGTCAATGTCGGACTACAGTATTTCTATTCTGCGTTCAAAAATTCTAAATACCCATTGCTGAGTTCTTTCACCGCTAAGTCATAAAATTGCTTACCGTGTTCTGGTGTTGCTAAAGCCGGATTTGAACCCATGCGTCCGTCTGGGTAACTTTTGCGGAAGTCAGTCGCACTATAAATTCGGTGTCCACTGGCAACTTCTGGAGAGAGGGACGCTTGTTTTATTGACTCTGGATAAATATACTGGGTAAGGGCTACTTCACTGGGTGTCGCATGAGAGCCTTCTTGGTCGCCATATAATTCTTTAGCGAGTTTGTATACAGAACCGCACATAAACCAGTTAGCTACTTGACATTGTACCTGTTGGGCGTTGACAATCTGCAAATCTTCCAAATGTGCGTAAGTTTCCGAAAAGGCAGCTTTGAGGGTGGCAATATTACCACCGTGTCCATTGATGAAGTAGAATTTGGCAAAGCCTGCTTTGGTTAAACAAGTGATATAGTCTCGTACTACCTGAATCATCGTACTGGGACGCAGACTTATTGTGCCAGGAAAAGCGGTATGATGTAATGCCATCCCTACATTGATTGTAGGGCCGATGAGTGCCTGAGTTGCGTCACCTACACCACGAGCGATCGCCTCTGCACAAATCGCATCAGTCCCAATTAAACCAGTGGGACCATGTTGTTCAGTGGAACCAATGGGGAGAATAATACCCCGTGATTGTTGTAAATAAGCTTCAACTTCTGACCAAGTGCTTAAATGTAGTTGCATTTTGCAGAAAAATCTAGTTTAGGAATATCCAATTTCTAGCATTTTAAAAAATTCTTGGACTACCTCATCTGGATTTTCATAACACCTAGATGAATCAAATCTTTCCACGACCTTGATACCGTGTCTTCTAAAAATGCGTTCTCTCTCTTGTTCTTCTACTCTGCGTTCTGGGGTATGATACGGTCCATCAACTTCCAAAATTCCCCATTTACCGTTGTAACAAATTAGAAAATCAGCCTCTTTATTGGCTCTACCATTGGGTGTATTAAGTCGAGCTAAACAGTTTGGTAAAAATAAAACTTCAGCGCGGTCTAGTGCTTCAGCAATTTTGATTTCTGTTTTTGACCGAAATGTTAGCCTTTGCCAAGTATGAGTTTTGTTATTGAAATTAAACTTAACTCCTTAGACATCTCCGAAAAAGAATAAAATTATGGTATAAGAGTATAAAATGCTATTTTTAGTAAAGCATTATGAGCAGTATATTCGATTATATCCAAAATAATCCCCAGGAAGCACAGCGTTTAGTAGGGCTGAAATATGAACAGTTGCAGGAACTTTTAGACAAAGCCATTAAACTGCACAATCATAAACGAGAATTGCTTGAAGATAGAAAAGTGAGAATTATTCTGGGTGGAGGTGGTCGCAGACCAAAATTATCACCATCGGAGCAAATAATTCTCACCCTAACATATTTACGACATTTAACCACATTTCAACTATTGGGTATTCAATTTGGCGTGAGTGAAACAACTGCAAATGATACGTTTAACTATTGGTTGCCATTATTGGGAGAATTATTACCACCAAGTTTAGTAGAACAGGTAAAAAAAACTCCAGTGACTATGAAATTGTTAAAGAAGTTTTAACAGACTTTGAACTAATCGTAGATAGCTATGAACAGCCCATAGAAAGACCTTCAGAGTATCAACAGCAGGAAAAATATTACTCAGGTAAGAAGAAAATGCACACTAGAAAAAGTCAATTAATTGTTCTGCCTAATGGTAGAGATATTGTTGATGTAGTAGCTGGTGAGCCAGGACGAAAAAGTGACATAAATTTATTTCGGGAAAATAAAAATGGGTTTGAAGAGAAACAAAAATTTTCCGGTGACAAAGCTTACCAAGGAGAGAAATCAATTAAAACACCTGAAAAAAAGCCTAGAAAAAAAGAATTAAGTTCTGAACAAAAAATTCAAAATAAAGAACTGGCATCAGAGCGCATATTTGTAGAACATTTAATTCGTTTAGTGAAGATATTTAGAGTAGCTCAAGAAAGATTTAGATTAAATTCCTCTAAATACGAGCAGATAATTATGACTATTTGTGGACTCGTTAGATTACGCATTGGCACATTTATTTTGTAACTATAAAAACTTGAAATTATTTATAATAAAATTACCTCAAAGAGATCCTACTTTTGGCTAATTACCAACAACACGCATTTCTAACACCTATTCTACCGTAGAATCTCAGGATATTTGCAGTTAGCGATCGCTCACCAAAAATATCGTAACTGCAAGGGTTTGATAGTTTTCGGAGATGTCTCTTGGTTATTGGCATTATTCGCACTTTCGGGAGTTTTGCGTAAAATTAAGTCTGTACTTTCTATAATTTTTTTGTATAAACTAGCAAATTCTCCAGGTAAAAAATTACCTTCTATCGGTCGTCGTTCTTGTGGATTAATTTTGACTTCTTCTTCATCATATTCACCAGATACATAAACATATTCACAAACTACTTTATCTAGTGTTGTTTCACTATTAATATTCCAACCTTTTATACAAGCACCTGTCAGAGTTGCGTTATAAAAATTTGTAGCGATTACGTTCGATTCATATAGAATAGCCAAACCCAGGTAAGCCCACATCAGGTCAACATTACTCAGGTTTGCATTACTCAGGTTCGCATTACTCAGGTTCGCTCCACTCAGGTCAGCCCAAATCAGGTTCGCATTACTCAGGTTCGCATTACTCAGCTTCGCATTACTCAGCTTCGCATTATTCAGGTCAGTCCTACTCAGGTTAGCACTACTCAGGTTAGCACTACTCAGGTTAGCTTCTCTCAGGTCAGCACCCATCAGGTCAGCTTCACCCAGGTCAGCCCTTCTCAGGTTAGCACCATTGAAGTTAGCACCATTCAAGTTAGCCCCACTCAGGTTAGACTTAAACAGGTCAGTCCTACTCAGGTTAGCACTACTCAGGCTAGCATTACTCAGGTCAGCATTAGTCAGGTCAAACTCCAACAGTTTAGCCCCACTCAGGTCAACTTTTAAACGTAAATTTTCACTCCTCCACTCATTCCAAACTTCTACACCCTGTTTCAGTATTGCTAGATGCTGCTCATTCGCCATGATCGATTTTTTATACTTAAATTTTTCAATATTCGGATTTTAACCTAATACCGGAAAACAAGCCCTTGAAAGTTAGTTAAAGTTCTGGTTTAGGGCGATTTTATTCGGGTTGACTGAGTGTATCAGCATTAGTCAACCATTCAAGGTGGGTTACGCTGTCGCTAACCCACCCTACTGGCTAGGACTTACGCAAGAACTCTCTGAAACCCTCTTGACTTCGTGTCCTTTGTGTCCTTCGTGGTTCGTTTTTTTCATAATTTTGCGTAAGTCCTGATAACGTCAAAAAGACACAGTACATACTGTGCCTTTTTGCTTGTATTCAATTAACTGTAGAGATGTTTGCATTCTGGAGAATAGAACCAACCAAAAGACGAGAGAATTAATTCTTGATGCTTGACACTTGACTAATCAAAGCAATAATGTTTTTTCACGTCGCTTGTAATTTCCCATGTACAAGACATACCAGCAGGAAAAGTAACTAAATCGCCTTTACCCATTTGCACTGGTTGTCCACCATCAGGCGTAACAACGACATCACCTAACAAAAAATAACAAGTCTCTTGAGAATCATAACTCCAGGGAAATTTGGATATTTCTTTCTGCCAAATTGCCCATTTGAAAACACCTAACTCCTTAAGATGTTCTTCACTTGGTTGATGCTCAATTTTAATTTCCATGTTATGTTTTCTCTGTTGGGATTTAGCAGTAGGTCTGGATATCTTCTCCACACTTATCTACTAAATAACATAATGCCCGAAAGCGCAAGCCGACAAATTGATCATACAGTGGATTAAGCGTACACATAGCCGGAATGTGGGCTATTTTGCGGCCAAATAGGATGACATCACGCTCAAAAGGGCATTGAGCCGGAATCAATTTCGCAATAAAGTGAGCAAAGTCACGATTTTGAATTTCGAGATTGTCTAGCCTGTTACGCAATGGTTGCAGTAAATCGAATTTAAGTCGAGGAAATTTATTTGTTCTACCCGCTTGATGCGTGGCTTCTACTTCTGCTGATTTGATAAAAGCAGGTAGGATAATATGTTGATTATTTGTCTTAAGCATAGTTCTGAGCAAGGTCTTCCTTGTATTGATAAACTATTTGCCGATTTAGAGCTTTACCATGCAATCTATGTCGGGAATTTGTTTTGTGCTGATGACTCGAACGAGTAAAAGCACAAAGTGAGTAATTTGCATAGAACTTGCTGGTAAATAGTTCACTTACTTTATATTTAAGCTCACTAGATAACCAATAAATGTCCGGTTAAATACAAAATAACAAAGAAAATATAAATATGGCCTTCCATTAACTTATACTTATTAATTGCTGACTTTAAAAGTAGCGATCCCCGATATTTTATTTGAATTCATAGTTTAAAAACTGCCTAGTAGTTGGATTTGTACTATTGTCGGCTAAAGCAGGCTGTAACCTTGACTCCATCTAGAATTTATGTGTATTTATTCCCTAACTATAACTAATATTAGCGCCTCAGTATCACAATAAATGTCTTTTTTTGCTACGGAGTTTCTCCTGTATATTACTTAATTAACTGCACAAGATCCTTTGATAAGTAGAAACTAATTTAATTTAGTCAGTTTCAGAAATTATTACCATAATTCAAGTCAAATTGCAAGTAGCATTCAGCACATAAAAATTGCCTAGACGGATGATCTCGAACAGCTACAAAATTTATGTTAGGCTTGCCAATAAAAAATGTTAAGTAAAATTACAAAACTTGCCAAAATATTGAGAAATTTGCTGCAAGTCAAACATGGCTTTAACGTAGAACCTATAGGAGATACTTGAAGCAAATATAAAATATGAACCAGAATAATACTCAAAAATACCAGTTTGTCTGTACTCTGACCTTTGGTGACATCTACGGTCAAATAATTGTTTGGTTAATAACAATTACTCTCAGTTTGGCATCTGCTTTGGCGCTGATGGGTGCTAAACGTCCTGTGTATGCTTTAGCAACTGTGGGTCTGATAGTTCTGTTATCACTACCGTTTTTGCTGTTTGCATTCGTCACTACCTTATTCAATCATATTGAAGTCAGAGCTATATCTCCAGGAACCAAGACCGAACCCATCCCTGGTAATATTTCTCAGCAACAGCCAGTACAAGCTACTAGCTGAGGAATTCTAGTTAAAATTATCGCTTAATATGGGTGGGTAAGATGTCCACCCCACAAGAGTTAATATGGGTGGGTAAGATGTCCACCCCACAAGAGTTAATATGGGTGGGTAAGATGTCCACCCCACAAGAGTTTAATCTAATTTGAATATGCAACCTAGATGTTTTTAAGCCCAATAAATATAATTGATCATTAATGGGAATTTTAGTCAACCCGCCCCGACATGACCCCTTGCGAATGGGATTTTACTACCAGGTGAAAGTCCTCTCGTGGAAGAAATATAGAATAGAACAGCAGCGTTTTGCAGTCGGGGGGTAGTGATGTTAGAACATGATGTGATTATAGTCGGTGGGGGATTGGCGGGATGTCGCGCTGCGGTGGAAATTGCGCGCACTGATCCTAGTTTAAATGTGGCTGTGGTTGCCAAAACTCATCCCATCCGTTCCCACTCGGTAGCCGCTCAAGGTGGAATGGCGGCTTCTCTGAAAAATGTTGATTCTGAAGATAGTTGGGAAGCACACGCTTTTGATACTGTCAAGGGGTCTGACTATTTAGCCGACCAAGATGCAGTGGCTATTCTCGCCCAAGAAGCCCCAGATGTGGTCATTGATTTGGAACACATGGGGGTTTTATTCTCCCGTTTACCTGATGGTCGCATTGCTCAAAGAGCTTTTGGGGGACATTCTCACGATCGCACTTGCTACGCTGCGGATAAAACTGGTCACGCAATTTTACACGAGTTGGTTAACAACCTGCGGCGTTATGGTGTGCATATCTATCAGGAATGGTATGTAATGCGCTTGATTTTAGAATCAGGTGAGGCCAAGGGTGTGGTGATGTTTAACCTGCTAGATGGGCATATAGAGGTGCTGCGAGCGAAGGCGGTAATGTTTGCCACTGGTGGCTATGGTCGCGTTTATAATACTACTTCTAATGATTATGCTTCGACGGGGGACGGTTTGGCGATGACGGCGATCGCAGGTTTACCCCTAGAAGATATGGAATTTGTGCAGTTTCACCCCACGGGTTTGTATCCGGTAGGGGTGCTGATTTCGGAAGCTGTGCGGGGCGAAGGAGCGTATTTAATTAATAGTGAAGGCGATCGCTTCATGAAAAACTACGCACCCAGTCGCATGGAATTAGCCCCTCGTGATATTACCTCACGGGCGATCTCTTACGAAATCCGTGCCGGGCGTGGTGTTCATCCTGATGGAAGTGCAGGCGGTCCCTGTGTCTATCTTGACCTGCGACACATGGGTAAAGAAAAAATTATGAGTCGTGTTCCCTTTTGTTGGGAAGAAGCCCACCGCTTAGTCGGTGTTGATGCAGTCACTCAGCCGATGCCGATTCGCCCCACAAATCACTATTGTATGGGTGGTATCCCAGTGAACATTGATGGACGAGTTCGCAGCAGTGGAGATAATTTAGTAGAAGGCTTTTTTGCGGCTGGGGAAACAGCTTGTGTCTCTGTACATGGTGCTAATCGTCTCGGTAGTAATTCGCTGCTAGAATGTATAGTTTATGGTAAGCGTACTGGGGCGGCGATCGCTCAATATGTGCAGAATCGGAAGTTACCTGCTGTCAACGCAGAACACTACATCCAAGAAGCCCAGCAAGAAATCCAAGCCTTAATAGAACAGCCGGGGAAATATCGAATTAACCAAATTCGTCAAGCCTTCCAAGATTGTATGACCGAATGCTGTGCTGTTTTCCGGACTGAAGAAGTCATGCAGGAAGGTTGGCAAAAAATCACGGAATTACAACAAAAATATCCGCAAATATATTTAGACGACAAAGGTAGCTGCTGGAATACAGAACTTGTAGAAGCCTTAGAATTACGAAGTTTGATGGTGGTAGGACAAACAATTCTCGCCTCAGCTTTAAATCGCCAAGAAAGTCGCGGCGCACACTTCCGCGAAGATTATCCCCAGCGAGATGATACTAATTTTTTGCAACATACAATGGCTTATTATTCACCAGCAGGTATTGATATCCAATATCGCCCAGTGATAATTAATATGTTTGAGCCAAAAGAGCGGAAGTATTAAGAATTTTCTCAAATTAAATGATTCATTTTGTGGAATTGGGTGTTCAATATATACAGGACTTACGCAAAAACCCTCTCAAACCCTTATTCCTCTGTGTCCTCTGCGTCTGGTGTGGTTCGTTATTCCGTAATTTGTGCGTAAGTCCTAATATACAAAAACAACACCCATCCTATATAAATCATAAAGATGATTACTATTGAGATTTATCTATTTGCTAATTGAGCTTTATATGGGAAAATTTTGAATATAGCAATTTAATCTCAGGTAAAACCTGAAACGCTATCAGACTCCCTTTTAATCTGTCGCTTGTAACAGTTAATTTGGATTATTGACTTTCAGTGTCCTGTCAACATCAAAAAGTTATGAAAACGATAATCGCTCGGTCTGCCTTAGCATCATTTTCAGCTGTAGCACTGGCTTGTTTAAGTATTGCGCCAACAACTCCTGTCCAAGCCCAAGCTAACTGTCCGAAAGTCACTAGTCCACAAATAGCCGAACTTTTCGACCGATGGAACAAGTCTTTACAGACCGGAGATCCAAATGCAGTTACCCAGAACTATGCCAAAAATGCTGTTTTGTTGCCGACAGTTTCCAACAAAGTGCGACAAAATCATGCAGAAATTCAGGACTACTTTGTGAAGTTCTTGGAACTGAAGCCCGTAGGCCAAATTAATGACCGCAATATTCGCCTTTATTGCGGTGTCGCTATTGATTCAGGGACATATACATTTACAGTCGTAAATAATGGTAAGACTGAGGAAGTTCAAGCAAGATACACTTTTGTGTATAGCAAAGTCGGCAATCAATGGCTAATAGCAGAACATCACTCTTCAGGTATGCCAGAAAAAATTACTAGCAGCGCTAAATAAAACTTTCTACTTGTGATCAAATCAAAGTGGAGTCAAGCAATAGCAAATATTGGTTGACTCTTACTAAAGATAGATGTACAATGAATGTAAAATAGAAGGGGAGTAGCTGCTGGAAGTAAATTATTATTTACAAACCAGTACATTTGAATCAACATACTGGCGATGAGCCTGGTTCAGATGACAAATAATAAATATTTGGTAGCGAGACCTTCACTGAGTTTACACAAAGAAATTGTGTGTAGCTCTCAGTGAAGTGTTACAACTCTCATTGAAGCTCCACACAGGTAAAAAATCCTTCAGGAGTTTGAGAGAGTGTTAACAGCATTTACCGCAGGTTTATTATTAATTACAATTTCCGAGCTAGGGGATAAAACATTCTTTATCGCTGTAATTTTAGCGATGAAACACTCGCGCAAGCTAGTCTTCATCGGTGTATCAGCCGCCTTAGCTGCGATGACAATTCTTTCAGTCTTATTTGGGCAAGTTGTATCTTTATTGCCACAAACTTATGTGAAATACGCCGAAATAGTTTTATTTTTTGCCTTTGGGATCAAGCTGTTATATGAAGCTAGTAAAATGACTGATTCTAACTGTGAGACAGAAGTAAATGAGGCTAAAGAAGCAGTAGAAAAAGCAGAGTTACAAACAGATATAAAAACTCCCTTAGCAATTTTAATAGAAGCCTTTACACTGACATTTGTAGCAGAATGGGGCGATCGCACGCAAATTGCCACCATCGCCCTAGCCGCCAGTTATAACGCCGTGGGAGTAGCTGCGGGTGCAGTTTTAGGACACGCCATTTGTACAGCGATCGCCGTCATTGGCGGTAAACTCATAGCCGGACGCATTTCCGAACGTCAACTCACCTTTGCAGGCGGATGTCTATTTCTCATCTTCGGCATCGTTGCGGCTGTAGAAGGAGTTTGAGGATGTGGGGAGTGGGAAGAAGCAGGGGTGCAGGGTGCAGGGAGCGGGGGGGAGTTGGAAATTACTTTACACTCCCGACTGCTGAACAACCTTTCCTCTTCTCCCCTATATCCTTAATCCTCAGAAGACTCCTCAGAAGGAGTTGACGGCGATTCAGCAGGCGCAGGCGCAGGAGAAGGAGAAGCCGCCGCCCTGTTAATTTCATCCTTGTACTGAGCCGGTGCTAAAGCCACAGCGCTATCAAATAAAGGTTTAGCTTCTTCAACTTTACCCTGTTCTCTAAAAAGCATTGCTTTTGCTAAAACGGGACGAAAATCTTGAGGATCTTTCTTAATTGCTTGATCATAGATAGAAGTAGCTTCAGGATAGCGCTTCTGGGAAGCGTGAACAGTACCTAATAGCACCTGAATAGCCACAGTATCCACACTTCCCGGCTGAATTTTATTCGCCGGCTCTGCATTAGAGAGGGTATCTTCGAGCAAACCAATAGCCGCTTCGGGACGTTGCTGATCTACTAATAGAGCTACCATACCCTGCAAAGCTTTCAAATCACCGGGTTTAGTGTCTAAAATTGAGCGATAAGCTTGAGCTGATCCTTCCAGATCCCCCATTTGCTGCTTTGCTTGGGCTAATAGCACTCCATATTCCGATTGTTCTGGATTGAGTTGAGCTAGTTTTTCCAGAGGTTCAATTACTCCTTGAATATCACCTTGTTTTAAACTGAGCAGTTGTAGCCTCGCCTGTAATAAGCCATTCAGCGCAGTTTGATTTTCTGGTTCCCGTTGCAAAACCATTTGATAACCTCGTACTTCGTCTTGCAACTTTGATATTTGGTCAGAAGGTACGGTGCTGCTAGTGCTAGCCGCATTTTGGTTTGAGGGCGACGGATTATTAATTGCGCTAATAATAGGAATGACCGAAACACCCAAAAATGCAGTAACTGCCAGCGCTAAGATGATCCTAACTAGCCAACGATTGCGCGGTTGAGACACAGTTTTGTCTTACTCCAGAATTCAAACGACATGATCATTTACATAAATCGGAAAGCGAAAAATTTCCAAAACCTTGCGGAATACCGCCAATTGCCTGTGAATTTTATAACAATTAACTATTCACATTGCCAAAATTAAGTGATGACTTTAGGAGGAGCCGTCAGAATTGTACTTATGATATGCTTCCGAAACTAGTGTAAAGGTTCTCAGTTACATTAGCTTATTATGCAAATGTAGCGTCTTTACCATCGTCTTGGGCGCTCTGGTGTAGGTTTGTGGAAAGCCAATATAGTTTCATCAACCGCACAGACGCTTTTTTTTCATTGCCTTCGTAAAATCCCATAATGGGATGTATCTCCGCCGCAAGGAGTTTTTATGAATTCCGACCTGATGCCTTTGCCTGAATCTTCCAACTCTTCTACCAACCATCAGCCTCAAACCTATAAAGAGGCTACCGCTAATGTTCATACAGTAGCAGTGCATAACTCTAAGCCAGAAAAATCCTTTGTTCAGCCAGGGGAAACTACCTCTAATGGAAATCTAGGTCATCGCCTGCGACCGATTCCACCTCCCAGTGAACCGATGCAGTACCGAGCCATCGGGTTAGTCCGGGGTCGTTACCTTGCTAGCAGCGAACAATTTACCCAAGGTACACTGTTAACCAAAGATGGTGTAGAACTCAACGCCGTTCTACTTGGCCGAATTATGAGCTTAGTCAAAAATCACCTAGATTTAGAAAAAGATCATTTGTGGGTAGTTTATCCCCGCACACGGCAAGAAAATGACACCTTACACCTGCAAATTGTTGGGGTTTGGGAGCCAGAAAATTTGGCTCCACAGCCAACACAGGAGGACAAGCCAGATTCGGGTTCCCAAAAGTTGCAGACAACTGATGATCATGCACCCGAAAACCCAGAAGAATTTTCTGATGGTAGTTTTTCTGTGCGTGGCGAAGTAGTGTACCAGTCTTTTGACGCTAAGAGCTTAGTAGTCAAAATTAAGCAAGCGCCGCGCAAATCAACTGATAAACCCAAATATTTTAAGTTGAAACTCCAGGGGGTGCTGAGTACCAAAGCCGTCAGCAAGTTCTGGGACTTTAAAGCCAAGCGGGAAGCTGACGTATTGGTAGTGGAAAAAGCCGAAGCGATCGCCGATTTGCCCAAAAAACGCAAACCACCCTTCAAAGGTGGCTTTCGTGCTGGTGGTGGTGCTGGTGGCGCTGGGAGAAAACCATTTCCCCCTAGACGCAGTGGAGAAACCCCGAAACCAATCAAGAAAACAGCCGGCGAACCATCGGCGGTATCCAAACCCATACCAAAACCCCCAGCACCTAAGCCCATTAAACGGCCAAAACCAACTCAGGAATAGGGAGTGGGGAGTAGGGAGTAGGGAGTAGGGAGTAGGGAGTAGGGAGTAGGGGGAAGAACCTTCTCGATCCCAATCCCCAATCCCCCCAATGATGTCTCTTAACTGATAACTGATAACTGATAACTGTTAAAAGTCCGTCCAACGGTCTTGGGGTAAAAATGACCTGTCCATTGGAATCGGAGCCACAGGTTCGGTGAGGGTAAAAGTACCTGCGGAAATCCATTTTTTTAATTCTGTGGCGATTTGCCGAGAAAAAAACATACTGGCTAGGGGAGCAACCCTCACAGTTTTACCCTCAATGGTGATGCGCCCAGACTTGAGTTGGGCGTAACTCACTAAACCAAAGGTAGGACGAACGCGCCGAGGAATGGAAAAATCGACGATTGGCGCGACTAAATCTTTATCTTGGACACCACAGCATTTAACTACTTCTTCGTTTAATACCGGGAGGGGGACACCTACCCCCAACATTAACGAGGGACCATAACTTTTAAAGTAACAACCCCGCACCCAACGCGCATCCATTTGTTTGGCATCACCGATTAAGGCTAAAGTGGCAGAGGGGCCAATGGGTGTACGATTGGGCAAACGCTTTTGTAATGGGAAGTGTTGAGTACCTTCCCAAGCGACATAGCCAATACCGCCACCTAAAAAAATTCGTGTGCCAATACCAACTAGTTGCAAATCGGGGTCGTTAAGTAAAGGGGAAATTGCTCCAGGGTTAGAGTAGACGGCATTTCCTAAACTCGGTTGTAATGGTCCGAGGTAAGTAAAGAGTGAGCGATCGCCTCCGTTCACACCTACAATAAAATTTTGGTAAAGATTGCGCGGATTGAATAAATAAAACTGATTAATGGTGTCACGGGTAACAGTCGTTTCAAAGGTCGCTCTTGGGTAACAATCTGTGACTTGTCCTTGAGCTTTTACGTGTACAGGTTTGCCGGCGATTAAGTTCTCAATTACATGACCACCACCCTGTTCGCGGACTTCTTCGCCATCCATTACGTCTACAGGACAACTCGCACCCAAGTATAAATCCACAGCCCCAAAACCTGAGTATGCTGGTACGCCATCTATCCAGCAGCGCCGAATTTTAATTGGGGGGTCAGTGTGTCCAAGATTAATAATTGCACCACTGGATTCCATTGGCTCAAATGTCCCAGTGGTAATTACATCAACTTCTTTAGCAACTTTGCTCACGCCGACTTCGGCTACTCGTGCTTTTAATTCTTCAATTGTCAATACCACTGCACGTTTGCGGCTGATTTTGTCGTTGATTTCGGCAATTGTTCGCATCTTAAATATAATTTTCCGATAAGTAATTTAGCCTGCACATTTTCCTTAACTGTCCAATCAATGCTTAAATTAGAAGAATGGCTTTCACCAAATCATTGGCGATATTATCAATTTTTCAAAATCAATGATTTTGACTTTTTTGTTTTGAGTTTCTCTATCTTGTTGATATTCAACATCTACCCCATCTGTGAAGTTTCATGGCTAAATAAAAACTAAGTCATATAATCTGCTAAGAAATTTTCAATACCTTTAATCATAAGTTCCACATCAGAACGAGTAAATTTTTCAAATTCTCCATGTGCTGCTTGATTACGAATATCCGCCCAAGCTCTAAGCTG
Source organism: Nodularia spumigena CCY9414 (assembly GCF_000340565.2). Lineage (NCBI taxonomy): Bacteria > Bacillati > Cyanobacteriota > Cyanophyceae > Nostocales > Nodulariaceae > Nodularia > Nodularia spumigena. The sequence continues at coordinate 1,554,980 of NZ_CP007203.1, read as the reverse complement.
TTTTGCTTTTAATTCATTAAAAATACCTGCTTTTTTAATTACATCAATAAGTGGATTTAAAGTTAAGGGTTCACCATTCTCCTTAATTGTTGATATAGGAGGAGTTTGTTTAATACAAATGGTTCTTAAGGCTTTTTCTAAAACTGCTCCAGATAATACGGCTGCTGGAACATGGTCATATTTACCACTTGTACCTTCTGCTAATAACTTTTCAGCCTGTCCCATATAATCTGCTGCAATTTCTGCCTCTACTTGAAGCATTAAATCTCCTAAAAACCCTTGTTCATAATCTTCTTTAATTGCTTTTAGGTTGGAGATGCAAATTTCTAATAAGTATTTATCGTTATCTTCTAGCCTCTTGAATTCATTAATCAATCCTTGATGAATGTTTTCCTTAGAAAGGCATTTATTTAATAAAGAAATACAGTTTATTTTCCATTCAGCTAATTTTCTATAGTGAGCATTGTTGTTGATTTTGTAAGGATTGTTATGATATTGTGACACTGGCAATAACATTTTAAAAAGTATATTTTCTCCTTTAGCAACAAGTTCTTCAAAACGAGATAAATATTTTTTGGAAAGTTTTTCTGGTAAGGTCATTATGCTAATTTATCTATATTTATTTCTGCTTCTTTAACTCAGATTTGTCCTGACATTAACTTTGGTCATTTGGTTTGTCCTGTCGCTTAACCCAACCTACATCTATTAATCTGCTTCTGATAAATTAGAGTTAACAAGCTGTGCAAATTCTTCTACAGAACTAACATTAATTGCCGATACAAATATTTGTTCTAAAAAGGATGTATCATCAATTTGATTAATACTTGCAACTAAATCTTCGGGAATATCACCAAACCGCACTTGTACGATTTTGATAATATTTTGTCTCCGAGTTTGTTTTGTGGTTTTTTCTATAGCGCGTTGTTCGATGTTAGTTAACAATGGCATTTTTCGTTTCTCCTGATAATTAGCTAATTTTTCCTGAAAACTTAATTGCAGGTCTTGACATAAAGTCATCATTAAATCAATGACTTTATACAAATCAACAATTTCTTTACGGTTATAACCTCTTTCGTAAAGTATATTATCAATTGTTGGGTTGCGCTTTCGCTTAACCCAACCTACATCTATTAATCTGCTTCTGGTAAATTAGAGTTAACAAGCTGTGCAAATTCTTCTAAAGACTTAACGCTAATTGTTGATACAAGAAGTTGTTCTAAAAAGGATGTATCATCAATTTGATTAATGCTTGCAACTAAATTATCGGGAATATCACCAAACCGCACTTGTACAAGTTTGATAATATCTTGTTTCCGAGTTTGTTTTGTGGTTTTTTCTATAGCGCGTTGTTCGATGTTAGTTAACAATGGCATTTTTCGTTCCTCTTGATAATTAGCTAATTTTTCCTCAAAACTTAATTGCAGGTCTTGAGATAAAGCCATCATTAAATCAATGACTTTATACAAATCAACAATTTCTTTACGGTTATAACCTCTTTCATAAAGTAATCTAGCTAAGTTCCATTTCCACTGTTCCCTAGCTGACAAATTGCTGTTAGTGGCTTTAGTCTTTAAATGTGCCATTACCACTATAGCAAAAATATTATTACTTTGCTCTAACTCGTCCCACTGATAATCTAGAAGCTTGACACTAGAAAAGTTAAAGATTAATTGACTACTTCCTAAGCCATATTGGTAAGAGCTAGGTCGCCAACTGTTAGTTTCATCTCCTAGTATGGCTAAACTAATAACTGGTTTTTGATATAAATCAAAAGCTCGATAGTTATAGATAAACATTCTTTGGGAAAATTCTTTATCATATTGACTTTGTACTTCTACATGGATTAATATCCAAACTTCTTGATTGTCTAATAACCACACTTGAAATAATTTATCAGCATGGCGTGTTTGGCTGTCCGCAGATGCGGTAATCTGTTCTAATTCTTTATCTAGAGAAATGGGGTTTTTAGTCCAATCTATTTGTTGATAGATTTCTGGGTAAAAGAAGGCGAGAAATGAATCAAAATAATCTCCTATTACTTCTTTCCAGGTTTCATCATAGTTAGCTGTAATTTCCGTCATTCTAATTAAAATAGGGTCAATAATTGTGTAAGAGGATGTTTGAAAAGTAATTTGCTGTGATGTTAAGCACTAATTGATCCCCCCTAGCCCCCCTTAAAAAGGGGGGAACTAGAATCAAAGTCCCCCTTTTTAAGGGGGATTTAGGGGGATCTAGAATGTTTTGTTACCGACAATAAGACTTTTAAAACATCTTACAAGGGTATTTGTTTATACAGCGTATGGCAGGTTAATGAGATACACCAAGAAATAATCAACCAGAGATAAACACAGATAAATCTGTACTCTATTTAAATGGAAACTGCGGTGTATTGGGCGAAGTTTTAGAGATACAGGACTAGTATTCTGAGACACCTATACTCAATAATAAAGTGATTTGTACAATAAAGTAGCCCCAGAAGGGTTAATAACGGGCGAGGCTCTCACCCCAAATTTTCGGTAGGATGATTCAAGATGCAAAAGAGGCTAGGGGTGACAGACTAGATATTAGTCTTCTCCGGCTTTTGTTAAGACGAGCTTAATTCGCTCTCTACAGCACTCGGCAATATTTCAACAAGCAAGCACACTCCATGCGTATTTCTTTAAATTGGCTGCGGGAACTGGTAGAAATTAAACTTAGCCCGGAAGAATTGGCGGAAACCCTGACAATGGCTGGGTTTGAAGTAGAAGACATTGAAGACCGCAACACTTGGGCTAATGGTGTTGTTGTGGGTAAAGTGCTTGAGCGTCAACCCCACCCCAATGCTGATAAATTAAGTGTTTGTCAGGTAGATATCGGTGCATCTGAGCCTTTAAATATTGTCTGTGGTGCGCCTAATGTCAAGGCTGATATTTATGTACCAGTGGCAACTACAGGCACTTATTTACCGAATATCGATTTAAAAATTAAACCGGCAAAGCTCCGGGGTGTCCCCTCTCAAGGGATGATTTGTTCTTTAAAGGAACTCGGTTTACCTACTGATGTAGACGGTATTCATATTTTTCCCCAGGAAAATCTGCCTTTGGGTAGTGATGTGCGTCCGTTATTAGGTTTAGATGATGTAATTTTAGATGTGACTGCAACTGCTAACCGGGCTGATGCTCTCTGTATGGTGGGAATAGCCAGGGAAGTTGCAGCTTTGACTGGTGGTAAGTTGAGTATTCCTACACCTGGTGCAACATCAGTGTTAAAAGGTGCTGCTCATTTAGGATTAAAAATTGAGGATCAGCAAGCTTGTCCTGCTTATATTGGCACGGTCATTGAACAGGTGAAAATTGCTCCTTCTCCTGATTGGTTGCAACAGCGTTTACGGGCAGCAGGGGTGCGACCGATCAATAATGTGGTGGATATTACTAACTATATTTTGTGGGAATGGGGACAACCACTACACGCTTTTGATAAAGACCGTTTAGAATCTGTTGCGGGTGGTGAAGATTTAAAAATTGGGGTTCGCTTCGCTGGTTCTGGGGAATCTTTGAAAACTCTGGATGGACAAACGCGCAATTTGTCAACTCAAAATTTGTTAATTACTGCCAATAATAAACCGGTTGCACTTGCGGGTGTGATGGGTGGTGAAGAAACGGAAGTTCATAGCGGTACTCAAAGTTTAGTTTTAGAAGCAGCATTATTTGATTCTGTGGCTATTCGTCGTTCTTCTCGGAGTGTGGGGTTAAGAAGTGAGGCTTCTGGGAGATATGAGCGAGGAGTCAACCGGGCTGAGTTGGAAATCGCCTGTAATCGGGCTTTATCACTGCTGAGTGAACTGGCTAATGGCGTAATTGTCCAACAGGAAATTGCTGATACTCGCCCAGATTCTTCTACTTGGAGTCGTTCTATTGCTCTGCGTTTAGATAGAGTGAATGAGGTGCTGGGTCCCGTGGATTTGGGCGAGGAGGATACAGGAGAAGTGACTGAAGCTGATGTGGAGCGTATTCTCTCGGCGTTGGGTTGTCAGCTAACGGCTGCTGGTGAAGGAACTTGGACGGTGACAGTTCCGCCTTATCGTTACCGCGATTTAGAACGGGAAATTGATTTGATTGAAGAGTTAGCTCGTCTCTATGGTTATGACAATTTTTGTGATACTTTACCTGAGAAGTCGGAAGCTGGTTATTTATCTTTAGAACAAGAGTTAATCCGCAAGGTACGCGCCTTTTTGAGGGCGGAAGGTTTAACGGAAGTTATCCATTATTCTTTGGTGAAACCGGGAAATGATCGTCAGGTGGTTTTGAGTAATCCGCTTTTTGTGGAATATTCGGCGTTGCGAACTGATTTGATTTCTGGTTTGATTGATGCTTTCCAATACAATTTGGAGCAGGGAAATGGTTCTTTGAATGGTTTTGACCTGGGGCGGATTTTCTGGCAGGAAGAAGACGGTTTGCAAGAAACTGATGCGATCGCTGGTATTATGGGAGGCGTTAGCGTAGCTCACCGAAGGTATCGCTCAATAGGCAAATGGTCAAAAGGTAGCAGTGAAAACCCGATGACTTGGTTTGATGCTAAAGGTATTTTAGAAAGCGTCTTCGCTGCACTTAATTTAACGGTAGAATATCAACCCGATTGTCGTGATGAGCGTTTACATCCAGGACGCACGGCTTCTCTATGGGTGGGTGGTGACAGACTCGGTATTTTTGGACAAGTTCATCCTCAATTACGACAAGATAAGGGTTTACCGGATTCTATCTATGTATTCCAGCTTGATCTAAATGTCCTTTTGGATGCACTTGATCAAGATGAAGTTATGGTTCCCAAATTCCATGCTTATTCTACCTATCCAGCGAGCGATCGCGATATTGCCTTTTTCGCACCTGTTAAGGTTTCAGTGGCGGACATTGAAAAATCCATCAATAAAGCGGCGAAGGGACTGCTGGAATCTGTGGAATTGTTTGATGAATATCGTGGTGAAAATGTACCCGCCGGACAACGTAGTTTAGCATTTCGCTTAATTTATCGGTCAAGCGATCGCACTCTCACCGAAGCGGAAGTGGAACCTGTTCACAATAAAGTCCGTGAAGCTTTAGTGGAGAAATTTGGCGTTAACCTTAGAAGTTAGTTAATAGTAGTTTTAGATTTTGGGTGAATATATCCAAAATCTAAAATTATTCGTGAGATCGCCTTTAATCTTACTTAGTATAAGGAATTACCTAGCATTATCAAGTCATTAGGTGAGAAAACAACGTTAGTCTGCTTCGCTGGCGGGTATGATAACTTTTCAATTGTTAAGGTCTTAGATTCAAACGGTATTGAGGTTTATTATTTTGTTGTTTTCGCAGCATTCAGGGAAAGTAAAAGGCTGAGATTACATATAACAAGTGCCTACCCCTTAGAAAAAGATATAGGCAAAAGAGAAAAAGTTAACTTTTTTATTATAGCCAAAAATCTATTGAATAATAAGAAATTACCGAGCCTATAAATAACAAAGGCTCCTTAAGGAGCCTTCGCCAAAAATAAATTTTTGGTATTCAGAACGTCTTTACCGGGATTTCCTCGACCTAAAAAGGTAACGGGATGTCATGCTTCGAGCATGTCTGCTGCATCCTTGAGTCTTTTGGTACACCTCTAGTGTAGTGCATACTTCTAATTTGGTCAAGTCCCTAATTTACTGTAACCTTTGAAGCGATCGCTGAAAAATCTGGTTTGAACACGGGATATACTAAACTCTTGGTAAATATCAAGAGGAGAAACAAGCAATCATGGCGAAATACATCATGTGGGGAAGTTACTGTGAAAACGTTCTGGAAAAACGCGCACCTTATCGTCAAGATCATTTAGACGGATTAGCGAAACAGAAAGAATCGGGCGTACTGATTACCATTGGTCCCACAAAGGATACTACCAAAGTTTTTGGAATTTACGAAGCTGAAGACGAAGCAACTGTACGCCAGTTAGTGGAAAATGACCCCTACTGGAAAAATGGTATCTGGACTGAATATTTTATCAAAGAGTGGATTCAAGCCTTTTAACAGTTAACAGTTAACAGTTATCAGTTATCAGTCAGGAGACATAATTGAGTTTAACTCCCGCTCTACATAGGTGTTAACTGATGACTGATAATATTTATTCTCTCAAAGTCTTAACCTTTGCGTCTCTGCGCCTCTGCGTGATACAAATTTATTCTAAAGAATTGGGTTCAATAAACTGTCGATTGGCTCTCACGAAGCAATTTCCCTGAGTTTTTCCTTGATTATTGACTATTTTCACCCGTAGCCAAGGATTACCCTGTGAATCCCGCATAATGGGTTCTTGAGAGTTTTTCGCACCTGCATTGACTTGGAGCAGGTCATTTGGTTTAAATTGCTTGATAACTCGTTGATTTACTCCAGGGGCGCTACGGCAGTTTAGTTTACCACTACGAATATTCGTGAACCATGACAATAATATAGCTTGACTACCATCAGGAAATGTGGTAATTGCTGAATTGTAGTCACCTTGACGGTTAGGGGTAGGTGTCTGGCGTTGTTGGGCTAGGGAGGGTAGAGAAATTATACCAATGAAACTAGCGATCGCGATCGCTGCAACAGAACGAACCATGATTTAAGCTCCCAAAGTCTGAGATGTACTACTACAAACCAGGGAGCGTCAATTTCCGAAACCAAAGCCTCCTAGACAAAACCCCAGCTTTTAATTATGAGGATTTCCGTTTTGACTTTTGACTTTTGACTTTTGACTTCCGCCTTGCGGCTTGTGGCGTTAGCCTTTTAAAGCCCTTCTAAAGTTGCGCCGATATGATTTATTAGCAATAAATAAAGCTGGCCATAGCAATGATAAACCCAGGCGATTAGGTAAAGTTTGACTAAAATTAGTGCGGTCAAACCCACTCCATAACTTCCAAACACCACCTACATAAACCACAATTAAGCCAAAAACAATTAACTTGATCATTCTCATCGACTCCCTTGGTAATTGAGAAAATTTAAGTTAAGCATTACCATACCATTGAGATTATGCAGCACTTATACTGTTAAAAGTGCGACATCTATAATTATATCGACACCTGAATCACTTCATGATACACAAAAATTAAAGACTAATGACTCCGCGTAGCGGTTTGATTGTCTTTGAACATACAGGTTAAACTGATAAGTAGATTTGCTTATTTCACAGCAGATGCTTCTTAGGTAAGTTACTCAAATCCCAATATCCATAGCAGACTAAAGAAAGAACATACAAGACACTCTCACGGGTCTGTAAGCAGCAAATGCTGCAAATAGCTAAGGAGAATTTATGCGTGCAGTACTGATGGCTGGCGGTTCAGGAACACGGCTTCGACCGTTAACTTGTGATTTGCCTAAACCGATGGTTCCTATTCTCAATCGGCCTATTGCCGAACATATCATCAATCTGCTCAAACGGCATCAAATCACAGAAGTTATTGCGACATTACATTATCTACCGGATGTCCTGCGAGACTATTTTCAAGACGGCAGCGATTTTGGCGTGCAGATGACCTATGCTGTGGAGGAAGACCAGCCTCTAGGCACAGCAGGCTGTGTGAAAAATATTGCCGAACTTTTAGATGAAACGTTTTTGGTAATTAGCGGTGATAGTATCACAGATTTTGACCTGACGGCAGCGATCGCATTTCATAAACAAAAACAAGCTAAAGCCACTTTAGTTTTAACCAGGGTTCCCAACCCACTAGAATTTGGGGTGGTAATTACCGATGAACAAGGACAGATTAACCGCTTTTTAGAAAAACCCTCTAGCAGTGAAATTTTTTCCGATACCGTCAACACTGGTATTTACATTCTCGAACCAGAAATATTAGATTATCTACCATCTAACACTGAAAGCGACTTTTCCAAAGACTTATTTCCCTTGATGCTGGAAAAAGGTGAAGCCCTATATGGTTACATTGCTCACGGTTACTGGTGTGATGTCGGTCACTTAGATGCCTATCGTGAAGGTCAGTATGATGCCTTATATCGGAAAGTTAAACTTGATTTTGCGTATAAAGAAGTTTCGCCGAATTTGTGGGTAGGACAAAATACTTTTATCGCCCCCACAGCAAATATTGAAACTCCAGCCGTGATTGGTGATAATTGTCGCATTGGGGCGAGAGTCCAGATTGAGGCGGGAACCATTATTGGGGATAATGTCACCATTGGCGCTGATGCTAATCTTAAGCGACCAATTTTGTGGAATGGGTCAATTATTGGCGATGAAGCACATCTGAGCGCTTGCGTAATTTCTCGTGGAACGCGTGTAGATCGTCGCGCTCATGTCTTAGAAGCGGCTGTAGTGGGTTCCCTTTCTACAATTGGCGAAGAAGCCCAAATTAGTCCTAATGTGCGGGTTTGGCCGAGTAAAAAGATTGAATCTGGGGCAATTTTAAACATTAACTTGATTTGGGGTAACACTGCTCAAAGAAATTTATTTGGACAACGTGGTGTCCAAGGTTTAGCAAATATTGACATCTCTCCAGAATTTGCTGTGAAGTTGGGTGCTGCTTACGGTTCTACCTTGAAACCCGGTTGTAAAGTTACGGTTTCCCGTGATCAGCGTAATGTTTCGCGCATGGTGACTCGCTCATTAATTGCTGGTTTGATGTCTGTAGGGATTGATATTCAAAATCTCGATGCTACAGCGATTCCCATCGCGCGGACGGTGATACCGACAATGTTTGTGGCTGGTGGAATTCATGTGCGGGTACACCCGGATCGCCCTGATTATATCCTAATTGAATTTATGGATGCTAAGGGGATTAATATCACTAAAGCTGTGGAGAAGAAAATTGAAGGAGCGTATTTTAAAGAAGATATGCGGCGATCGCAAATTCATGAAATTGGCGATGTGGCTTATCCCAGCCAAGTCATGGAACGCTATTGTACTGCTTTTGAAAAGCTGTTAAATGTAGATACTCTCCGCAACAGTCGAGCCAAAGTGGTAATTGACTATGTTTATGCGGTGTCTGGCGCAGTTTTACCGATGATGTTAGACAAATTTGGCGCTGATGCGGTGGTGCTGAATGCGAGTGTGAATAAAGCGGCGATGTCAGTGACTGATCGGGAAGCATTATTGACTCAGTTAGGTCATGTAGTGGAGGCTTTAAAAGCTAACTTTGGTGTGCAAGTATCAGCTAATGGGGAACAACTGATTTTAGTTGATGAGTCAGGCTTTCCGATTCGGGGGGAGATTTTGACAGCATTGATGGTAGATATGATCTTAACATCTAACCCCAGAGGGACAGTAGTTGTCCCGGTTCATGCTTCCAGTGCTGTGGAACAAGTCGCCCGTCGTCATGATGGTCGGGTAATTCGCACTAAAGCCAATCCTACAGCTTTGATGGAGGCTTGTCAGAAAAATTCTAATGTGGTGTTGGGAGGTAGTGGCGAAACTGGTTTTATTTTCCCACATCTGCATCCGGGATTTGATTCGATGTTTTGCATTGCGAAGTTAATTGAAATGCTGACTATTCAAGAGCGATCGCTTGCTACAGCGCGTTCAGAGTTACCCCGTGTAGTTCACAAAAGTTATACAGTTCGCTGTCCTTGGACTGCTAAGGGGGCGCTAATGCGTTATTTGGTCGAAACACACCCAGCCCAAAATTTAGAGTTAATTGATGGGGTGAAAATTTGCCAACCTTATGATGATAGTTGGCTATTGGTTTTACCTGATGCCAGTGAACCAATTGTACATTTATTTGCTAACAGTAGCGATCGCGATTGGGTAGATGAAACCCTGAGAAACTACCGCACCCGTGTGCAAACCTTTGTGGAAAGACAACAAGAATACCAACCAGCAGAAGTGTAAGTATTCAGTTATCAGTGGTCAGTTATCAGTTATCAGGCTGTTCACTGACTGCTGAATATTGTCAAAGTTAATAACTTAATTAATTCGCCCTGCTAACCAAGATTCTAAATCAGCCAAATTAGTAAAATCTAACACTGCTGCGCTCAAGTCTTCCAGAACAGCCACGGGTAAACCAGAAATTGAGGAGCGTATTTCCCCAGAGAGTTCCCCAAAGCGTTTAGTCAATTGTAGAGAAATGGAATTAGCCATCACTTCACGGACTTCTTCACGTCCTTCTTCCTTAATTTCTCGGTAAACTCTGGTTTCCTTGAGGGTAATGTTCGTATTCAGCATAATCTTGACCTTCATTCGGCTGAGTATTAAAGTTAATAACTTAATTAATTCGCCCTGCTAACCAAGATTCTAAATCAGCCACACTGTTAAAATCTAACACTGCTGCGCTCAAGTCTTCCAGAATAGCCAAGGGTAAACCAGAAATAGATGAGCGTATTTCCCCTGAGAGTTCCCCAAAGCGTTTAGTCAATAGTCCAGAAATGGAATTAGCCATCACTTCACGGACTTCTTCACGTCCTTCCTCGCGCCCTTCCTCACGTCCTTCTTCCTTAATTTCTCGGTAAACTCTGGTTTCCTTGAGGGTGATTCCTAACATAGTCTCTACCTCCATTCGACTGAGATTTTCAAACCTATACACCATGATCGTGGTGATCATCTCTATTATGACGCTAGTTGATAGAGATGTTGCTTCTTCATGGGTTCTCGTTAACAAATACCTTGCTTCTTCTGGTGCTTGACTTTCCTCTACTGTAGTCAGTACCATCAGCGCTAACCATAAAGGGAGTTGGCGAATATTACCCAATTCATCTAAATATACCCGATGCACTTGGTTACTATTTAGTAATGCTCGATGGGGATAAATGCTACTCTGTTCAATTGCACGATTTGGATAGATAATTACTGCTTGCCAATCGTTAAATCTTGCCCGGTTGCGGTAGAAATATAGCGCAGATTCCGCAAATACTCTTTCGTATAGCTGTTCGTCTTTTTGAAATTGCACCTCGCAAAAATATACAACTCCTGCGTCTGCATTTTCTGGTGGGAGAAATACCCCATCAATTTCAAATTTGGGTTCTTTGACAGCTACGGAATCAAATCGATAAGCATCTGCATTTGTTGGTGGTGTTTCCAGTAGTTGAAATAACAGATTAGGCGATTGTTGAAACAGTTTGTAAAAAATCGAATCTCGACGCATAAATATATTATTGATGTTAATTTGCAGGAAATATTGCTGACTCGGTTTGAGGGTCAAAAAAGTGCAGTTTTTCGGGATTTAACGATAACCATAATTGCTCACCAATACTTACTAATCTATCTGGGGGAATTCGTACTTGGAGATAATTATCTGTATGACTAATTTGAGATTCAGGTGGAGAAATTCTCACCGCTAGAAAAGAATCATTACCCAAATTTTCTACTAAATCTACTTTTACGGGTAAATTTTTGGTCGCAGGTACACTCAAAATTAAGTGTTCTGGGCGCATACCTAAAATAATGGTTTGCTTATCGTATTTCCGCAGCGCTGTTTCCCAAGTTTCTGGGAGGGTAAGACGGAAATTATTATGGGTAATTAACAAAGGGGCGTGAAATGTTACAGGAATAAAATTCATCGGTGGTGAACCAATAAATTCGGCGACAAAGCGGTTCGCAGGGCGGTTGTAAAGTTCTAATGGAGATGCGACTTGTTGAATTTGTCCTTGATTCATAATGGCTATGCGATCGCCCATTGTCATCGCTTCAGTTTGGTCGTGGGTAACGTAAATCGTCGTGGTTCCTAATTGGCGTTGCAATTTGACAATTTGGGCGCGAGTTTCGGCGCGGAGTTTTGCATCCAAGTTAGAAAGGGGTTCATCCATTAAAAATACTTGAGGATCACGGGCGATCGCTCTTCCTAATGCTACCCGTTGTCTTTGTCCCCCGGATAGCTGTTTGGGTAAGCGATTCAGCAAGGTTTCCATTTGCAATAATTGAGCCACATTTCTTACTTGCTGGTCTACTTGCCTTTCTTTGTCAGAAATATAACGCAGTCCTTTAGGTAACTTTCTGGTGACACCCACCAGCAGATTTTTCGCCCAATCAGGAAGTGAAGAGTCCTGAGTTTCCCGATGTTCTAATTCCCTTCTCCGGAGTCCAAAGGCGATGTTGTCATACACCGTCATGTGAGGATAGAGGGCGTAATTTTGAAACACCATTGCAATGTCTCGTTCTTTGGGAGGAAGCTCATTGATGAGGCGATCGCCTACAGTAATATTACCTCCTGTCATTGCTTCTAACCCCGCAATTAACCGTAATAGAGTGCTTTTACCACAACCCGAAGGACCGACAAGCACCATAAATTCACCATCGGCGATGGTGAGGTTAATTCGCCGTAAGACATTAACTATTTCTGCTGCTTCCGGGGTAGCATCACTTTTCTTTCCATCACTGGGAGAGGTTGGAGAAGCTACACCTTCCCCTTTGCGTTGGGGAAAACTTTTATAGATATTTTCTAAGACAACTTGCGCCACGAGTATTTGGGGTAAAGGTATGCACTAGATCGCTGACTCCACCAAGCGGAAGATTCAGCGCCCATGATATATGTTACCTGTGACGACGAAAAGTGAAGTACCCTAGATTTATAGGAATATCAGCAGGTGTTGTCATGACTACTGATGTAACTGAAAATCCTCCCCATGAAATTGTCGATTTGATACTCCCCAGCCCTAAAGGGACGGGGATTCTTGAAGAGTCCACAAACGGATCTTCAAAGGCGCTATCAATTCGCCGCTACTGATTCCACTGAGATTAAATCCCAGTTTTACCGCTACTTTTCTTAAAATATTGGCAGCCCCATTCGCATCTGCATTTATTTTTAGTCCGCTAGAAGCCTGATACAAACCACGACTAACTCTTCTTCCTGACGCTTTCCACCCTTCTGGTTTGGAACCAAATACAGGTAGAAAATCGCCATCAACGTAGGATGCTTTAGAAGTGTAAGATTCTTCCGTTTCTATAAACTTGATGCCATATTGCTTACATAATTGGGCAATACGGTCTTTTAATCGTGCAGTAGGTATTTGGACAAATTTCTGATTAGTTTTTGAACCCAGATTTATCTCTTGTCTGTGTCCTTTGTTCCAACCAAATACAATACTACCAATCTGAAATTCTAAACAATGGTTGACTACAATTCTTGCTGCTTTATTTACTGCATCTCTAACTTGTCTGTTACGTTTCTCGGTTATACCACCTAATTGTTTACTCCAGAATCCTTGGGGTTGATTCTTTTTAAGGACTGATACCCGTTTGTTGTACCATTGATTTAAGCTTTTGAGGTGCAATCCATCAACAATAAAGCTAGTGGCTGTATTACTTACACAAGTTAGCCAATTGTTTAAGCCTGGATCTATACCTAGGACTTTCTCAAAGTCTAATTCTACTTTTATTTCTTCAACTGAATAAATAAACTCAGCATAGAAACATCCATTGCGAGGACAAATCCGAATCTCTTTTAGATCAGAATATTTTAAGTTTGACGGCATCGGTAAATAGAAGGCATCTATTCCGAACCATGCTTTAACTTTAGTGCCTAGAGGAAAGCGTAATTGCCCATTCTTCAATTTGACATCTGCGCGAGGGAAAGTAACTAACTTGAGAGCGTTTTTCTTATACCCTGGTAATTTTGGACGCTGCTCA
>NZ_CP007203.1:1539618-1541384 GCF_000340565.2 Nodularia spumigena CCY9414 | reverse complement strand
TAGCGTAGCTTAACTTACCTTTTTAACTCACAAATAACTATGAAATTCTCCCAAGGATTAGGGGTAATTTWRGGGACAGSMACTTGGCGTTAGTGCAGTGGCAAGCTATTTCAACTTTAGCCCCTGTACAAGTCAATAATATCGCCAAACAAATCACTGTGATGATTGGCGGATTAGACGGTAAAGGTTCGGGAGTGATTGTAGCCCGAAAAGGTAACACCTACACTGTCCTCACTGCTCATCATGTGATTAAAAAGCCGGGGGTGTATGATATTATCACTCCCGACGGACAGAAATACCCCGTTGAAAGAAGTCAGCGCCTGGGGGAATTAGATTTAGCTTTATTAAAGTTTACCAGTAGCAGAAATTATACTATTGCTCAGGTTATCGATTCTAGCACAGTTGAAGAAGGGGCGAAAGTATATCATGCCGGTTTTCCGGTTGCTCCAGGTTCGAGAACTTATTTATTCATTCCGGCTCAACTCAGCTCGCGAGGAACGGGAGAAATACTAGGATACGATTTATTTTTTACGGGTCAACCCAAACCGGGAGTGAGTGGAGGGCCAATCTTAGATGAGCGGGGATTAGTGATTGGGATTTATGGCAAAGCGGAAGACGATTTGGACACAGAAGGAGTCCAGGGAATCCCCATTGAAAAAATCCCAAATTTAGAGAGCATCGCCGCAGTAGTTCCTTGGGGAAATCCCACCCTCGGTGCTACTTTGACGGGACATTCAGAAGGGGTCAGGTCTGTAGCCATCAGTCCCGACGGTCGCACCTTAGCCAGTGGGAGTAATGACAAGACAATCAAATTGTGGAATCTGCAAACCCAAGGGGAAATCGCTACTTTGACCGGACATTCAGATTGGGTCTCTTCTGTAGCCATCAGTCCCGACGGTCGCACCTTAGCCAGTGGGAGTAGTGACAACACAATCAAACTGTGGAATCTGCAAACCCAACAGCAAATCGCTACTTTCACCGGACATTCAGAGGGGGTCTCTTCTGTAGCCATCAGTCCCGACGGTCGCACCTTAGCCAGTGGGAGTAGTGACAACACAATCAAACTGTGGAATCTGCAAACCCAACAGCAAATCGCTACTTTCACCGGACATTCAGAATGGGTCTGGTCTGTAGCTATCAGTCCCGACGGTCGCACCTTAGCCAGTGGAAGTGATGACAAGACAATCAAACTGTGGAATCTGCAAACCCAAGGGGAAATCGCTACTTTGACCGGACATTCACAAGCGGTCAGGTCTGTAGCCATCAGTCCCGACGGTCGCACCTTAGCCAGTGGAAGTGATGACAAGACAATCAAACTGTGGAATCTGCAAACCCAAGGGGAAATCGCTACTTTGACGAGACATTCAGAATCGGTCCTCTCTGTAGCCATCAGTCCCGACGGTCGCACCTTAGCCAGTGGAAGTGGGGACTGGACAATCAAACTGTGGAATCTGCAAACCCAAGGGGAAATCGCTACTTTCACCGGACATTCATATGTAGCCATCAGTCCCGACGGTCGCACCTTAGCCAGTGGGAGTTTGGACGGGACAATCCAAATTTGGCAAAACCGGTAAGAGGATGTTTTAAAAGTCCTATTGTCGGTGGCAAAAAGTTTTAGATCCCCCTAAATCCCCCTTAAAAAGGGGGACTTTGAGAGGTTTCCCCCCCTTTTTAAGCTACGGTGTACACACAAATCATGAAATTACTCCAAATCTGGCGTTGCTGATTTCAAATATGAATTTGTTGGGCTACGCCCCGCTCCGCTA